>CAKRJM010000001.1 GCA_934351765.1 uncultured Lachnospiraceae bacterium
CTGCTCATCCAGCATTTCCCATTTGCCGTCTGCATCAAGTATATTATGGATTCCTTCACTTCTCTGGATCTGTGCCGAGTTTCCGATAACGCCCTGTACATGTCCGTACTTGCCGCCGTCCGGATATACCGACTGAACATATTCTGCCATCATCTCACCGGCCTGAACGTCATTGGAACCCACAAACGCAGTCGCCAGCTCTTCTGTATTATCTGTCATAGAATTTACAACCAGGCACGGAACTCCTTCTTCCTTACAGCGTTCCAAAATCGGTGCAGATCCGGCTGCCTCTGCCGGTAAAAGAATGATCAGATCACATCCCATATTCAGAGCATCTTCCAGCAGGTTACACTGAATGATCGGATCAGACTGGCCATCCAGCATCTTCCATTCATCAATAGTTCCATCTGATACCAGAGCATCAAGCTTGGCTTCCGCAGTTTTATTCAGAGTTGCATGGAACGCATCTACCGTATTTTTTGCAATGTACCCGACCTTGATTTTGCCGTCTCCGTTTACATCGCCTCCTGCTGCATCTCCTGTCCCCTTACTTTCCTCTCCGTTTGTCTGAGACAAAGGGTGAAACCTCAGCCTTTGTTGATTCTCCCTTTCCACCTCCACATGCGGTAAGGCTAAATGCCATCACTGCTGCCAGTAAGATTGCTGTCAGTTTTCTCATGTTTTTTCCTCCATTCTTCCTTTTACATAGTTTTGTATTCTTAACCCTGCGGGATAAGTTCTATTTACGCTTATTTGTAAGCATATCCAAAAGTACTGCTCCAATGATCAGAAGTCCCTTTGTAATTGTCTGCCAGTAAGAACTGATTCCAAGAAGATTCATTCCGTTATAGATCAGTCCGATGATCACAATGCCGATCATGGTTCCCGGAATCGTTGCAATTCCGCCTGCAAAAGAAGTTCCTCCGATTACACAGGCTGCCACAGCATCCGTTTCATATCCTACACCAATATTGGGCTGCGCTGCGGAAATACGACTCGTCATAATGATACCGGCGATTCCAGCACAGAATCCGCTGATTACAAACGATTTTGTTCTTGTCCAGAAGACATCAACACCGGACGCCTCCGCTGCATGAATATTTCCGCCCACTGCATAAATATATCTTCCGAACTTGGTCCAATGCATTAACAGATACGCCATGACTGCAACCGCCAGCCAGATAAATACCGGATAAGGAATTCCCCATAATTTTCCGGCACCGATCAGCTTAAAATCTGCATTGGCTAAGGACATTGAATATCCTCCAGACAGTACATATCCGGCTCCTCGGATTACAAGCTGTGTAGAAAGTGTTACAACGAACGGGAACATATCAAACTTCGCAATCAGCGCACCGTTCACAAATCCGCACAGCGTTGTTGCCGCAACCGCAATCACACAGGCCAGCAGAATACTTCCTGTTGCATTAAGCACCAGGCCAATGATAACACTGGTTAATGCCAGCATCGAACCGATGGAAAGATCAATTCCTCCCGCTGTAATAACAAACACCAATCCCAATGCCAAAATGCCGTTAATGGATACCTGCAACGCGATACTTACTACATTCCCGGCTGTTCGGAACGTCGGTGAGACGATTGATAAAATCACAATCATTGCAATCATAACTGCCGCTATTCCGTAACGTCTTCGAAACAGACGAAACTCGTCCTGGGTCATTCCTAATATTTTCTTCTCCTGTTTTCCCACGGTACTTCCTCCTCTATTTCTGACCAAATTCCTTCGCCAGGATCACTTCCTGTGTGATTCCTCCGCCAAGGATTTCTTCTCTGGCTACCTCACCATTCAGTTTTCCTTCATGATAAATAAGTATCCGGTCGCTCATTCCCATAACTTCAGGAAGTTCTGATGAAATCATAATGATCGCCATTCCCTGTGCCGCGAACTGGCACATCAACGTATGGATCTCTGATTTGGCACCTACATCAACACCCCTGGTCGGCTCATCTAAAATCAGTACCTTCGGATTTGCCATGATCCATTTTGACAGAACAACCTTCTGCTGATTGCCGCCTGACAGAGAATACGCATCTGCTTCAATTCCAGCCGCCTTTACCGTAAGCTTCTTTGATACCTCCTGTACCTCGTTCTTTTCCCTCTTCTGATTCAGGAAAAATTTTTTCTGATGGCGAGGCAGATTCGGAAGCGAGATATTCTCTCGAAGCGAGCGGAACAGACAAAGCCCGTAGGTTTTTCGATCCTCGTTTACCATCGCAATCCCCTTTGCGATCGCATCCTTCGGATTTTTAATCTCAATTTCTTTTCCTTCCAGATACATTTTTCCGCCGGTCAAAGGATCCAGTCCGAATATCGCTCTCATTGTTTCGCTTCGACCTGAACCGACCAGTCCGGATATTCCAAGGATTTCTCCTGCATGAACCTCAAACGAAATATCTTCAAACCCATTTCCAGACAATTCCTCAACCCGGAACACCACATCTCCAATCGGACAGCTTTGCTTTGGAAAAACATTATCCACCGTTCTTCCGACCATCATGGAAATAAGCTCTTTTGTGGTTACTCCCTCCATGCTCCTGCTTCCGACATATTGTCCATCCCGGAAAACAGAAACCCGGTCACAGATTTCAAAAATCTCTTCCATTCGATGAGATATATAGATGATTGCAACCCCTTTTTCTTTCAGGTCTCCGATCGTAGAAAATAAATGTTCTGTCTCCTCACTGTCCAGCGAAGAAGTCGGTTCATCCATAATGATTACTCTGGCATCACAGGAAACTGCTTTTATAATCTCCACCATCTGCACCTGTGCAAGTGTGAGATCCTCCATCATGGTCTTTGCACTTTTAGGAAACTCAAACTGCTTCAGTATTTGTTCCGCCCTCGCATTGGTTTTCTTTTTATCAAGGAACGGCATTCCCTTTTTTACATCTTCCCGGTTCAAAAAAATACTTTCCGCAATGGTCAGATACGGCTCCGGATTTAATTCCTGATGAATCATTGAAATCCCCGCCGCCATTGCGTCTGCCGGACCTCTTGCCGAGTATGGCTTTCCGCCGAAAACGATCGATCCAGAATCAGCTTTGTAAAGTCCTATAATAATCTTCATCAAGGTTGATTTCCCGGCACCGTTCTCCCCCAGAAGCGCATGTACTTCTCCCGGTTTTATATGGAGCTGTACATTGGACAGCGCCTGCGTTCCTCCGAATGCTTTCGATATTCCTTCACATTCCAAAATGTATTCATTTTCCAAAAAATCACCCCACTACCTTCCCGGCTCTGTTTCCAGCGGACGAAAGCTTCGATCCGCAGTTCCTTCAACAACATCCACCTCAAACTGCATATAATCGCCTCTGTATCGAAGAAGATTGTATGATACGATTTCTCCATTCCGATTCCGATCCAGACATCGAAAGCTTAAAATCGGCTTGATCGTATCAATATCAAACATTTTTAAATCTTCTGCAGTCGGAACTTCCGCCTCAACAATCTGTTTTACTCCATACGGTTTTGTTTCTTCCTTCAGCGTCAGTACTTCATACAATGATTCTGTTGTGAAGTCATGATCCAAAATGAAGCTGCACAGCTTATACGGCAAATAACTCTGAAGTGTCATTACCGCCACGTTATCCGCAAAACGTCTTCGGAACATAGCAATGACCTTTTCACCTGCAGCAATGTTTAATTTTTCTGACAAAAACTCATCCGCTGAAATAATCTGAAGCCTTAACACTTCCGTTCTCGGCTCCTGTCCTGCCCGAATGATCTGACGGTTAAACGGTTCCATAATCCGGATACTGGTCACTTTTTTCCCGGGAACAGTGACCACCGTTCCCTTTGTTCCGTTTCTCGCCAGCCACCCGCTTTCAATCAGTTTATTGATTGCCTGTCTGACCGTTGTACGGCTCACCTGAAACATTTCTCTCAACTGATTTTCTGTCGGAATACACTGCCCCACCTGATATGTACCCTTTTTTATCTCATCCAGGATCCAGTTCTGAAGCTGAAAATACAGTGGTATTGGTATTGTTTTATCCAATTCTGGTATATTATCCCGTTTCATAATCGATCAACTCCTTTTACCGGAGTATGAATGCCTTCATTTTTCCGGCAATTTCATGCTTCACAGCTTCATACACCGGAAGAAACAGGTTTGCAGTTGAATAACGGAACCCTTCTTCTTTCTGGGTTTTTATATACTGCTGTCCCATTGCAATAACAATGTCGGTACAAATATTGATTTTCCGAATTCCGCATCGAATGGACTCCTGAACCTGTTCCATAGGTGTTCCGGAACCGCCGTGAAGTACCAGTGGAATATTAACAAGCTCTTTGATTTTTTTCAGTCGTTCAATATTTAATTTCGGCTCAAACTTGTATTGTCCATGTTGTGTTCCGATACTGACCGCCAAAGCATCAATTCCTGTTTCTTCCACAAATCTTCTGGCCTCTTCCGGATCCGTCTGCGCCGCTTCTGGTCCCTTTACAGCGATCGCACCTTCTTCTCCAACCAGTCTTCCGAGCTCTGCCTCTACCGTAACACCTGCCGCATGTGCCCGTTCCACTACTTTCTTTGTTTCTCTGATATTTTCCTCAAAGGGCAGTGCCGACCGATCTATCATTACAGATGAAAAGCCTGCATTGATTGCCGCATTGCATGCTTCAAAGCTCAAGGAATGATCCAGATGGAGTGCCACTGGCACAGATGCATTTTTACATGCGGCTCTTGCCGTTTCCACCGTTCCTTCAAATCCGCCCATCATATCAATTTCGCCCTGACCGCACATCAGAATCAACGGAACATTTAATTCAGATGCTGCCTCCGCCGCAGCTTTCGCAACCTCATATGACCAGAATACATAACCTCCATAACCGACCTTTTTTTCTTCTGCCAGCGCCAATATTTCTTTCATTGGTACAAAATTCATCCCTATACCTCCCTATACATACTTCTCATTATTTTTCTTCCTGTTTCTTTAAATACGAAACTACCGTTTCCCAATCTGGAACTCCTTCCGTCGCACCTTTCTTGGCCACGTTATGTGCTGCAACCGCTGATGCAAGCTTTCCACATTCTTTCAAGTCCCAGCCTAACGTCAGCCCCTTCAGAAATCCTCCGACAAATGAATCTCCGGCTCCGGTCGTATCCACCACCTTAAAATCATGAAAGCTGGGAAGATACATTGATTCCTTATAATCCGTCAGATAACATCCTCTGTCTCCCAGTTTAACCCCGAAAATTTTTATTCCGAACCTTTTAAAAAAAACTGCGATCTGCTCAGGATCTGTCTGTCCGGACAGATAAGAAGCTTCTTTATAACTTGGTAAAAATACATCGGTTTCCTCAAACGCAGGTGTCAAAATTTTTAAAAGCGCCTCCCGTTCTTCCATGTCATCTGTCAAAGCAGTATCCATCGCCGTCTTTTTCCCGTATTTATGAGCTCTTTGAAACAATCGATGAATGCCGCCGCGATCCATCTGTTTCATCTGAAATGCACTTCCGAAATAAATAATCTCCGCCATTTGAATCGCCTGGTCTGTTACATCAGAATCATTCAGACGATGATAGATCCGAGTATCGGAAAGAGAATGTTTTTCTCCCTCTTCATCAATCAGCAAATAGGATACTGCCGTCTGATGTTCTTCATCATGAATGACTCCGGAAACATCAATATCGGCTTCTGCTGCCTTCTTTACAACAAAACAGCCATTTTCATCATTTCCAACTCGTCCGACAATTGCGGTCTCTGCTCCCAGCTTTGTCAGCGTCACAGCCACATTCAGTGCATCTCCACCCGTCGTTTTTGTCGGAGCAATGATTTCTGCTTTCTCCATTTCAAAAATCTGTTTCGGCACCGGCGATATCGGAATATCGCATACCATCATTCCGACTGACAATACATCCATAATCTTTCTCTCCAGCTCACTCTTTTTGTTCTTTATTTGTTTGTACGTACATAGCTACGTTGTTACGTAATCAAATGTATCACAGTTTATTTTATCTGTCAACTATATTTTTTATTGTGTTTTTCCTTTAAACTTGGTCGTTTATTTTTTGTTTGACAAATTTACATTCTTCTATTATGATGAAAGCAAGCCATTTTTTCTTTGTTCTTCATTCCCTTCTTAAAGTTTATTCTTTTGTACGTACATTATGAAAGGGTGAGGTAATATGAAAACATTACAATGGGGTATCTTAGGATTGGATCTGATTGCAGAAGAGTTTGCTACCCATCTTGAAAAACATTGCGGTTCTTTTACCGCTGTATGCACCGATCCGATTCGCCTGGAAGCATTTGCTCAGCGGCATTCAGTAAAAAAGTGTTATACTTCTTATGAAAACTTCTTAAATGATCCTGATATAAATATTGTTTACATCTCAACACTGGGAGATGAACACTATTCCAATATCATCTCCTGCCTGAATCACGGAAAACATGTTTTTTGCGAAAAAACCATGCTTGGGAATTCTCACGAATTAAAAGCAGCAAAGGAGCTGGCTGAAAAAAAACATCTCTTTCTTGGAGAAGCGATGACCATTTTCTATATGCCGCTTTACACCCGAATCCGGGAAATGATTCAGGACGGAGCAATCGGAACTTTAAAAATGGTCCGGGCCGATTTTGGAAGTTTAAAAGAAGAACGACCAGATAATCCACTCTTTTCCACCGAAAAGAAAGGCGGAGCCATGTATGATATCGGCATCTATGCTCTTTCCTTTATTTTCAGTTTTATGACCTCTTTCCCTGATCAGGAAATTCATCTGATGAATCCTCATCCTCTCGGAGTCGATGAATTATGGAACATTGTTCTTCGGAATAAAGAAGGGGAACTCGCCAATCTGAACCTGGCGCTGCGCTGCAAACTTCCAAAACGTGCCATTATTGCCGGAGACAAAGCATACTTCATAATTGACTCCTATAACCGTCCGGATTCTGCAATCCTGGTTTTCCCTGACGGATCTGTGAAAGAAATCCATGAAGGTTCCGCTTCTGATGCGGTCAGCTATGAAATTCTCGGCGCAGAACAGGCGATCCTGGAAAGGAATTATAAAAGCAGTAACTTAAACATAACCGAAAAAGTTGTCGAGATGATGGAAAAATTATTGTATACTACATAAAAGAATAAAACGGACTCTATATCACGACTGAATTCATTTTTAATAAAAACAGAAAGGATGAGACTATGAAAACATTCAACTGGGGAATCATTGGACTGGGCCACATCGCCCATGAGTTTGCTGAAAATATGACCGCGCTTCACCCGATCTATGCTGCCGCATCCCGAAATCCGGAATCTGCAAAAGCGTTCGGAGAGCAGTATCATGTAACCCATATTTATAATTCTTACGAGGAGCTTCTTGGAGATCCGGCGGTTGACATCGTTTACATCGCCACCGTCAACAGTCAGCACTATAAATGGATCATGGAATGCCTGAACCATGGAAAGCATGTACTCTGCGAAAAGGCGATCTGGGGGAATTTTGAAGAAATGAAAACAGCGGCAGAGCTTGCCCGCGAAAAGGGACTGCTGCTGTGCGAGGGCATGACCATCTACCATATGCCCATCTTTAAGGAGATCAAGAAAATGATGGCGGACGGCACTCTCGGAACCATCAAGTTCGTGGAGGCAGAGCTGGGAAGCCTGAAGGAGGACGATCCCACAAACCGCTTCTTTAACCCGGATCTGGGCGGCGGCGCCATGCTGGACATCGGAACCTACGGCCTGTCGTTCGTTCTGTACTTCCTGTCCGGGGAACTGACTGATATGAAGCATCTCATGAGCCCTTATCCCACCGGAGTCGATGAAATGTGGGGCATCGCCCTGAAGACCAGCACGAAAGAAATCGGCAGCGTGAACTTAACGTTCCGCGCCAAGCTTCCCAAGCGCGGCATCATCGCCGGTGACAAGGCTTACATCACTGTCATGAACTATGTACGCGCCGAGAAAGCCACACTGGTTTATCCCGACGGCCGGGAAGAAGTGTTGGAGGTCGGTGAAACCGCGAAGGCTCTCCAGTACGAGATCCAAGACATTGAAGCTGCCCTGGAAACCGGAGACTACTCCCTCGCCTTCTTCGATTACACTATGAAGGTCGTTGAACTGATGGACCGTCTGCTGCGAAGCGAAGGACTGTAATTCAAAATCCTCCATTATTTAACACTGTCAAATTATTGCCTGCGGCGCGATACGTCCTATCTGCCGCAGGTGTTTTTATATTCTATTTTGTCTTACATTTTGTATTGTTTTTTTATTTAATGCATACTATAATATTATAAAGGGGAGGAGAACTATATTGAAATTTGAATGGGACGACCATAAAGAACAAATCAATATACAGAAGCATGGTATTGATTTCAGTACTGCAGCACTTGTTTTTAATGATATTTACCGAATTGAAACTTATGATTCTCTGCATTCTGATATAGAGGATCGATATATCACCATCGGACAAATCAATTCCATCACGCTTATTGTCATGGTCGTATATACAGAACGAACCGACGTGATACGAATCATATCTGCCAGATTGGCTACCACCCGCGAAAAGGAGGCGTACTATAATGCGTAAAACTATTGATGTAACACAAGCTCCCACCCCAGAACAAATTGCCATGCTTACAGAAGCAGCAAAGCTCCCAATTCCGGACGATGACGAATACCCGGAATTTACAGAAGCTGAACTGGCTCAGTTCAAACGTATCTCCAAAGAACGGACTGCAGACAGACAAAAACAGACTGTCACAATCCGCTTATCACCTCAGGCCCTGAAAAAAGCCAGATCCCTCGGAAAAGGATATACTTCCGTGCTCAGCCGTATCCTGGAAAATGCCTTAAATGATCCCAATACCATCAAACACTATTTATAAGATTTACAACCCCCGGAGATTTTTCGTTCTCCGGGGGTACCTTTAACCTGATCTTCTGTAATGATCCAATATTCACTTCCGCTTTGCTTCCTCTTTCTGCGGTTTTTCCGCCGGACTCTCGTTTTCCGTAGAAAATGCCAGCTTCAGCAGTGTCTCTTTTCTATTCTTTGCCGGATCGTCCAGAACAGCTTCCAGGCATCGGTTCAGGCACTGCCCCAGTTCTTTCCCCGGCTTCATGCCTGCTGCGATCAGATCGGAGCCGGTGACGGCAAGGCTCTTTAAGCTCACACAGTCCCCGTCCCTCAGGATCTTCCGGTAACAGCTTTCCGCCTGTTCCAGAAGGGGAAGATATTCGGCTCTCGCATGTTCATTTTTCCCCATGCTGTCTGCAGTGCAGACCTCCAGAAGCTTCGGAAACAGCTCCCCTACCCGGTTCATGGCCCGTCGGATTCCCTTTTCGGAGATCTGGAACGGGAAATCATGATATGTCACAAGAAGCGTCACCTGATCCACCGTCTCATTATCGAACTTTAACCCCCTCAGAATCTTTCTGGCCAGCTCCGCACTGACCTTGGCATGTCCGTAAAAATGGATCCGGCCATCCTCGCCGGTTGTCATGGTATCCGGCTTTCCGAGATCATGAAGCAGCATCGTCCATCGCAGGATATGATCGGCGCGGACGCTTTCCAGTGCCTTTAAGGTATGCTCCCCCACGGACAGATCATGGTAGGCATTCCGCTGGGACGTCTCCATGGCACGGTCGAACTCCGGCATGACCACCGCCGTGATCCCCAGTTCATAAACCTTCCGAAAATAACCGGGATTGGCCGAGCAGAGCAGCTTGTCTAACTCCACCTGGATCCGTTCCCGGCTGATCAGCTCCAGCCGCTCCGCCATTTCCCGGATTGCTTCCTCCGTCTCCGGATCAATGGCAAATCCAAGCTGTGCCGAAAACCGCACTGCCCGCAGAATCCGCAGGGCATCCTCTCCGAACCGTTCTCTGGCGCTGCCCACGCACCGGATCACCCGTCTCTCCAGATCCTCCATTCCGCCAAACACATCGATGATTCCGGTTTTCGGACTGTATGCCATGGCATTGATGGTGAAATCCCGCCGCGCCAGATCCTCCTTTAAGCTGGCCGTGAACGCCACTTCCTCCGGATGACGCCCGTCCCGATACTCGCCGTCGATTCGGTATGTGGTCACCTCATACCCCTCTTTCCCCAGGAGCACCGTCACCGTTCCATGCTGGATCCCGGTGTCCACCGTCCGCCTGAACAGCGCCTTGACCTGCGCCGGCCGCGCCGAGGTCGTAATATCCCAGTCACCCGGCGTCCGCCCGAGGATCGTGTCCCGCACGCAGCCGCCTACCGCAAACGCCTCAAATCCGGCCTGCTCCAGCGTATCGATGATCCGCGCCACATCAGCCGGAATCTCCATATGACAGATCTGGCCAGACAACTGTCCCGCCGGTTCTGCACCGGACAGTAAATTCTTTCTGTTATCTATATGATTGAATTCCGTTTCAGGATCCTCATGTTCGTTCATCTGCAAACCTCCTCATATAATCAAGTGTTCTTCATCGAAAATTCAAGATTTGTGAACCGGTATTTATCCATGCTAAAAACAACATATTACTACCACAATACCCTTATTTTAATTTCCTGTCAATCCGCTCATACTCCCATTTTATATTTTTACAACTCAGGGGATAATCTCTGATCCGATTTGTTTTTTCTCTCCTTTATCCGTTTTCCAAAACATTCCATTCCCACGCTTTCCTGTTTATGGTACAGTTATAAATAAGAACCTTAACATTTTCCTTTCATCTTTTTTATAAAACCTGTAACCTCCGTCCTCCAAACGGTGCTTATAAAGATAGAAATACTGTCAGCGAAAGGAGGTCCGCCATGGACGATTCCCGGATTGTTGAATTATATCTGTCGCGCGATGAGACCGCAGTTGCCCATACGGCTGAGAAGTTCGGAAGCCGCCTGCGCGCTCTGTCATACGGCATTGTCCGAGATCATCAGACTGCCGAGGAATGTGAAAATGATACTTACCTGGAAGCATGGAATTCGATTCCTCCCCATGAACCGCGGAGCTATCTTTACTCGTTTCTGCTCCGGATCACCCGTCATTTATCCCTGAACTGCTGCCGGGACCGCAGCCGCCTGAAACGCCGCGCATTTTTATGTGAGCTGAACACCGAGCTGGAGCAGTGTATCCCTGCGCCTGATGATGTGGAATGCCGGATCGATGATCTGCTGCTGCGGGAAGCCATAAACGGATATCTGCGCAAACTGAATGCAGAAAAGCGTATGATTTTTCTCAGACGCTACTGGTATCTGGATTCCATCGCAGATATTTCCGGGCGTTTTTCCATCTCCGAAAGCAAGGTAAAAACGACACTCTTCCGGTGCCGCAGGGATCTCCGAAGCTATCTGGAAAAGGAGGGTTATATTTTATGAGAGGAACAGATCTGTTAAATAAAATGGAGCTTGTTGATCCGGCTTTTGTGGAAGAAGCCGATCAGATCTTAAAACACAAAAAGCTTGTCCGAGTTCGGCTCAGTGCCCTGGCCGCCTGTCTGGTCCTGTTCATCGTCATCGGACTGGTTCTGCATGGAATCCCCGGAGTTTCTTCCGACACATTGGATTCCCCGGATCTTCCAGTGCTGACTGTTTCCGACCTTACACTTGGCATGGGATTTGAAGGCTACACCGCCCATGATATATCGGAACTTGTGAATGATAATCCATGGAATGAAGCACTGGAACTTTCCGCGCTCCCGGTCTATAAAAATCCGCTGACTTATGACGATTTTTATCAGATCACCGGCGGTTATGATTTCACCGCGATGAACGCGCTCCTGCTTGACACAGCAGCCAGCCTTGGACTTGATCCCAATAACCTGACCCTCTCGGACAACTCCCCCGATGAAGATACCAGAAACCAGATTCGGGAAAAACTGGAAGAAGCAGGAGATTCCGTTTCCGAAACACAGTTCGCCCCCACCGCCGCAGTCCTTGAGACCGACGGCGTCACGATCACCGTGGATCAGGAAATGACCGTGACCGTTTCATTCGATCCAGCCAGAGAGCTTCCAAAGGAATATCATTTTACCCATACCTCCTCCTATGAAGAGCTGGCTGCCGTATCAGACTGGCTGAAAACCTCCTATTCAGATTTCATCGGCTTCATGCAGCCACGCTCCAATCTGTCCGGCGGTGATTATGATATTTACGGAAATCAGCATTATTCTGTCGGATTTTTTGACAATAACGGAACCGTTACCGAACAGATCGTTCATTATAATTTCAACCAGGTTCAATTTTACTGCGATGACAACGGAGACCTTTTCATGGCACGGATCTTCAAACCGGATCTTTCCCAGAAAATCGGCGACTATCCCATCATCAGCCCGGACAAAGCACAGGAACTGCTGGCGGAAAGCCATTACCTGACCTCCGTTCCTTATGAATTTCCCGGTGAAGCTTATGTGCAAAAAGTGGAATTGGTTTACCGCACCAGCGCGCTGGAAACCTGCTATATGCCATACTACCGCTTCTATGTGGAGCTTCCCGAAGAAACACAGGAAAACGGGTTAACCACCTATGGCGCCTACTATGTCCCCGCCGTAGAAAGCCGCTATATCTCCAATATGCCCACCTGGGACGGAAGCTTTAACTAAAAGAACCCTATTTCCCGGGAGGATATCATGCGCACTGTCCGCGATTGTTCATCTCCTGTACTTTCCCCTTGCTCTCCCTCTCTTTTTCGCTTATAATAACCTCATCTGATACTTGAACTGCTCCGGCAGTTCTTTTATTACCCGTAAGTTAGCTATATCTAACTTTTAGTTGAAGGGAGGTTCTCATGACCACTTTTTATGGTATTCTGATTCCGTTTCTCGGTACATCCTTCGGTGCGGCCTGCGTCTTTTTCATGCGGCAGGCACTGAATAAACAGATCCAGCGGGCGCTGACCGGCTTCGCCGCCGGAGTCATGGTGGCGGCATCGATCTGGAGCCTGCTGATCCCCGCCATCGAACAATCTGCCAGGCTGAGAACGCTGGCGTTTCTCCCCGCCGCTGCCGGATTCTGGCTGGGAATCCTGTTTCTGCTGCTCCTGGACCGACTGGTTCCTCATCTCCATCTGGGCAGCGATCAGGCCGAAGGCCCAAAAAGCCAGCTTCAGCGGACCACAATGATGATCCTGGCTGTGACACTCCATAACATCCCGGAAGGAATGGCCGTGGGCGTTGTCTATGCCGGGTATCTTTCCGGCGCCTCTCAGATCACAGCCGCCGGTGCGCTGGCGCTGTCCCTGGGAATTGCCATCCAGAACTTCCCGGAGGGCGCAATTATTTCCATGCCTCTGCGGGCGGAAGGCATGAAAAAAGGACGGGCATTCCTCGGCGGCGTCCTCTCCGGTGTGGTCGAACCCATCGGCGCCGTGCTGACGGTGCTCGCCGCAGGTCTGGTGGTCCCTGCTCTTCCGTATCTGCTGAGCTTCGCCGCCGGCGCCATGCTCTATGTGGTCGTCGAAGAGCTGATCCCCGAAATGTCCGAAGGAAAACATTCCAATATCGGAACCGTTTTCTTTGCCATCGGATTCAGTCTGATGATGGCGCTGGATGTGTCCCTGGGATAATAGGCAGACAAACTGACAGACACATACTATCCCAGGGACATGCTGCAGACGGTATCCCCGCCGCCTCTCCACCTTCGACAGTACAAGGAAAAGGAACCGCCCCGTTTTCCGAAGACAGTTCCTCTTTTCTTTCATCTGCTTTTTAACATTTCGATTTTAGCCCATTCGATATGCCATCTGCTTATGCTGTACCAGCTCCGCCTGACCGGCTTCGCCCCACTCTTGCCTTATGCTTCAAAGAAATCCGGCCTGGCGGCTTCCTCTGCATAGCGCTCCAGAATGGTATTCTGGATCCGGTCTCTGGTCGTGGAATTGATCGGGTGGGCAATGTCACGGTATTCGCCGTCGGTGGCCTTACGGCTCGGCATGGCGATGAACATGCCTTTCTCTCCCTCGATCACTTTAATATCATGCACCACAAACTCGTTATCCAGGGTGATGGACACGATGGCTTTCATTTTACCTTCTTTTGCTACTCTTCGAACCCTCACGTCTGTAATCTGCATTTTTACATAGTCCCCTTCCTTCGTCATTCTCCAGCAGGCAGATTCTTAAAGCACGAACCGCTCATTCTTCTCAATGACAATCTTGAGATTTTCGGGCTCCCCCTGATACGTCATATTTGCCCGAATCGTATCGCGGCTTTCCACGATACAATTCTCAATCCGCGTATTATCGCCGATGTAAACATCATTGAGAATGATGGAATTTTTAATCACGCAGTTGTTGCCAATATATGCTTTCTTGAAAAGCACCGAATTCTCCACCCTGCCGTTGATGATACAGCCGCTGGACACCAGGCTGTTCCGCACCTGAGCTCCCATGTTGTACTTTGCGGGCGGATTGTCATCTACCTTGGAATAAATATCCGGATAGGTATTGAAGAAATAATTCCGAACCTCCGGTTTCAGGAAATCCATGTTGGTCTTGTAATAAGCCTCCACGCAGGCGATATTGCTCCAGTAGGACTCCATCTTGTAGGCATAGATCCGTTTCATGTTCTTATAGCGGATCAGGATATCCTGAACAAAGTCGTAGCGATCCTCCTCCGCACACTTCTCGATCAGCTCGATGAGCTGACGGCGGCGAATCACATAAATTCCACAGGACACCGTATGGGATGTCGCCACCATAGGCTTTTCATCAAAATCGATGATCCGTCCGTCTCCGTTGGTGCGTACAAGACCGAAGCGGCTCACATCCTCGCTGTCGGGAAGATCCTTGCAGACCACAGTGATATCTGCCTGTTTTGCGATATGATACTCCAGAACCTTATTGTAATCCATCTTGTAGATTCCGTCGCCGGAGGCGATCACAACATAAGGCTCATGGCTGCTCTTTAAATAATTCAGGTTCTGCCAGAGAGCATCTGCCGTACCTCTGTACCAGTTGCTGTTGACTGCGGTAAGGGTCGGAGTAAATACAAACAGTCCTCCCTGCTTTCTTCCGAAATCCCACCACTTGGAGGAGCTTAAATGCTCATTCAGGGAAGTGGAATTGTACTGGGTGAATACCGCTACTTTTTTAATATGGGAATTGCTCATGTTGCTCAGAGCGAAGTCGATGGCTCTGTAGCTTCCTGCGACAGGCATTGCGGCAACCGCACGCTTCTCTGACAATTCCCTCATCCTCTTGTTGTTTCCGCCTGCCAGAATAATTCCTATCGCTCTCATCTCACGCCACCTGCCTTTATAATATAACCGCCGCTCTCAAGCGCGCCGCCGGGATAATCTGATTTTTCTGTCACGCCGGAGATTGCCGTATTCCGTCCTACCGAAACGCCGTCGGGAATATAGGAATCCTCACCGATGGTCACCAGGTCAAAGGCATAAACCTTGGGATTCAGCTTGCTGGGGGCAAACTCGCCCACGCCCAGCCGGACATTGGCTCCGACCTCCACGTTGTCTGCCACAATGGCTTTATCCAGTACGCAGTTGTCGCCGATGACAACACCGGACATCAGAATGGAATCGCGGATCACCGCGCCCTTTCCGATCTTAACTCCGACACCGATCACCGAATTATAGACCTCGCCGTAAACCTCGGAGCCCTCGGCAATGATGCTGCGCTCGATGACGGAATCTGCGGAAATATACTGAGGTGGCAGGATATCGCTCTTGGTATAGATCTTCCAGAATTCTTCATAAAGGTTGAATACCGGGATAATATCCACCAGCTCCATATTGGCTTCCCAGTAGGAGCCGAGCGTTCCGACATCCTTCCAGTAGCCGTTGTATTCATAGGCAAAGATCCGCTCACCCTTGGCATGGCAGTAGGGGATCACATGCTTTCCGAAATCACAGCCGGGCTCGTCCGACATCTTGATCAGAGCTTCTTTTAAGATCTTCCAGGTAAAAATATAGATACCCATGGAAGCCAGATTGCTTCTGGGATGCTCCGGTTTCTCCTCGAACTCCGTGATCCGGTTGTTTTCATCTGTGATCACCACGCCGAAACGGCTTGCCTCTTCCATGGGAACCGGAAGGGCCGCGATGGTCACATCTGCATTGTTTGCTTTATGGTAATCCAGCATAACCTCATAATCCATCTTATAGATATGGTCGCCGGACAAGATCAGCACATACTCCGGATTATAGGAGTCTATGTACTCCATATTCTGATAAATCGCATTGGCTGTTCCCGTGTACCACTCACTGTTTTTACTCTTTTCGTATGGCGGCAGGACGGACACTCCTCCGATGTTCCGGTCCAGATCCCACGGAATCCCAATGCCGATATGAGCATTGAGCCTGAGGGGCTGGTACTGGGTAAGAACTCCGACTGTATCGATTCCGGAATTGATACAGTTACTGAGCGGGAAATCAATGATCCTGTATTTTCCGCCAAAAGCTGTTGCCGGTTTTGCCACGTTCGCTGTCAGAACGCCCAGCCTGCTGCCCTGCCCGCCGGCCAGCAGCATTGCAATCATTTCTTTCTTAACCACGCTATCACCTCTTGCTGTAATATAGTTCTGTCTCCTGCTCCGGGTCATATCTGATCCCTTCAGGCCCTGAACAGTTACAAATGATGCTTATATTAAGTTTATCACACTTTTTGGAATATGTGAACAATTATTTTTTTATTTTCCCCCAAATTTTATGCAATTTATAAAATATATTTTTTTGAAACCACCTCATTACCTATGATATAATGAAAAGAGTTCCTTGACTTTTGGTTACTATTCCGAACCGGCCTGATTCTGGAGCATGATGGAATTCTGCCCGGTTTTTACAGAAAGGATTGTTTCATGAAATTTATCCATGCTGCCGACATCCATCTCGGATGCCAGCCGGACCGGGGATTTCCCTGGTCCCGCGAGCGTTCTTTTGATATTCTTGCCGCGTTCAAGGCGCTGATCGTGGCATGCAAAAAAGAAAAGCCGGATCTGCTTCTTTTATCCGGCGATCTGTTCCACCGCCAGCCCACCGCCGCGGAACTGAAAGAGGCCAGCGCGCTTCTTTCCAATATTCCGGAGATCCCTGTGGTCATGATCGCCGGAAATCACGACTGTATCCGTGCCGGCTCCGCCCTGGAGCGGTTCACCTGGCCGGATCATGTCACCCTCCTGTCGGGAAACGAGCTGGAGGAAGTCTCCTTTCCGGAGCTGAATACCGTAGTTCATGGTTTTTCCTATCATACCAGAGAGATCCGCGAACCACTGTATGATACGCTTCAGGCTCCCGCAGACGGGAGGTTTCATATTCTTCTCGCCCACGGCGGAGACGAAACCCATATCCCCATGGATCTGAAAAAAATGGCCGGCTCCGGCTTTTCCTATATGGCACTGGGCCATATCCACAAGCCCTGGCTCAACGAGGCCGGACGCATGGCCTATCCCGGCTCCCTCTGCCCGGTAGATCTGACGGAAACCGGAAATCATGGCTGTATCGCCGGGGAGCTCACCGAAAATGACGGCCCCGGTGAGCTGCATCTGAAATTCCTTCCTCTTGCCTCCAGAAGCTATATTCCATGCCGGGTCAAGGTGACGGAAAAGACCACAAACCAGTCTCTGTTCAAAACCGTGACAAACTTCATGGAACAGTACGGAGCCGCCAATATCTACAAGCTGACCTTAACCGGAAAGCGGGATCCCGACATCGTGTTCGACGAAGCATATTTGAAAACTGCCGGACGGATCATCTCGTTTACCGATACGACCGTACCCGCCTATGACATCGAAGCGCTGCGCATGGAACACCGCCACGACCTGATCGGTGATTATATTGACACCTTTCTTCCCGGCGCTGAGGAATCCTCCCTTCAGGATCCGGTCCGCCGCCAGGCATTTTTCTATGGTCTTGACGCGCTGCTTTCCAACTTAGATTCAGATACAGGAGAACCAAAATGAAATTAAAGGATCTGCATATTTCCGGTTTCGGAAAATACACCCATAAGGATCTGTCCTTTACCGATGGGATCAATGTGATCTACGGAGACAACGGCTCCGGAAAATCCACCCTCCACGCATACCTGCGTGCCATGTTCTTCGGCATGGAACGGGGCCGGGGACGGGCCGCCAGTACCGATACCTACAGCCACTATTATCCCTGGAATTCTCAGGCTCCCTACGGTGGTTCTCTGTCGTTCCGGACGGATGAGGATGACGGCGATTTTCTGCTGGAACGGTGCTTTGACACCAAAAACCGTACCATGGCCATCCGGAAACAGGCCACCGGAAAGCTGATCAGTACCGAGCAGGCCGATCTGGACCGGCTGCTGGGCGGTCTCACTGAAGATGTTTATAAAAACACCATCAGCATTGAACAGCTCAAGGCTGCCACTGACAAGTCGCTAAGCTCCGGCCTGAAAAATCATCTCTCCAGCTTAACCTTTTCCGGAAACAGTGCCCTGGATGTAACCCATACCATGGCTTCCTTAAAGGAAAAGAAAAAAGCCCTGAAGCAGTCCATCGACCCGAATGCTGAAGAACGGTTCCGGTCCCTGTTCCGGGAGATCTGTGAGATCGAGGATCAGTTAAAGGACATGGACGGCCAGCCGGAGGAGCTGGAAAAGAGAATCAAAACACTGGAAGCCTCCCTGAAAAAAGAACAGAAAACTCAGGCCGGATTGGAAACGCTCCATGAGCTTCGAAAAGAACAGCTTGCCAAAAACAGCATGTCCGCAATCCGCAATCCGGAAATCTACCAGGATCGTCTGGAGGATGCCTTTGCCGCCCACCGGCTTGCCAAAAACGAGAATGACCGCCATGCACGGAGAAGGCTGCGCTTTCGTGACATCGCTGCCGGGCTTTTATCCACGGTGATTTTTGCGCTTCTTGGACTCGGTATTATCTTTTACGACAAGATTCCGATCGTAAACACACCGTTTCCGCTCCCCATGCTGCCATTCCTGATCTTCTTTTTCGGTGCTTCCGGAGTCTCACTTCTGGTCACTGTTATTTTATTCATCCTGTCCCAAAAAGATGACTCCGATTCGGAAGCAATGGCCGCAGAAACCGAGCTGTTTCTACAGCAGCAGTTTGAACTCCATCTCGGAACTTCCGAGGTCAGCGAGGAAGGCATGGAGGAACTGCTTCGAGTTATCGATGATTATTTCCAGCAGGAAAAGGAGCTGGAAGCCACAGAGAGAGCCACAGAGGATTCCTTAAAGGCCATCGTTGCGCTTCAGGAACAGCTCCAGGCTGCCCATGAAGAACAGACACAGTTTCAGAAGCAGACCTGGGAATTTGAACAGGCCACAGCCAGACTCGCCGACCTGGAGGAACAGAAAACTGCCGTAGGGCGGATTCGTGAAGCAAACCATCAGGCAGAGGAAAAGATCAAAGCCGTCACTCTGGCAGAAGAAACCATTGCCTCCCTGTCAGCAAAGATCCATGAAACCTTCAGCCCGGTGCTTAACCGCCAGGTTTCCGAAATCCTCTGCTCCATCACCGACGGCATTTACGATCAGGTTTACATTGATGAAAGCTTAAACGTCACGGTCCGCACCGGCGGCCGGACTGTTCCTCTGGAATCATTAAGCCGCGGCACCATTGAGCAGATCTATCTGGCACTCCGCATCAGTGCGGTGCAGATCCTCTGCCCTGATGCCTCCTTCCCCATCCTGCTGGATGACACCTTCGCCTACTATGATGATACCCGCCTCCACAACACCTTAAAGTGGCTGGCAGAACATTATTCCGGCCAGGTGCTCCTGTTCACCTGCCATAAACGGGAGGCTGCCTTCCTGTCAAGACTGAACGTGCCATATCATCTGATCACCTTATAAACAGAAAATCTCCCGTCTCTTCAGATCTGTTCCGAAGGGCGGGAGAATATTTTATTCATTCCTGTTCATTTCTGTTTCCGGACTGCTCCGGAAACATTTTTTCGCCTGCTATCACTTCTTACCGGTTCCGATATTTTTCCAGTGCCCGGTTAATCCGGTCGGTTGGATTCAGAAGCCCGTTGATGGAAACATCATGGTTCATGTAATCGATCAGAAGCGCAATATACTTGCTCATATCAACATCAATATAATACGGTCTGGAAAGGAGCTCCGGCGTCTGGTAAATCAGGTTTGTGGTAAGGATCCGGTCGATGATCCCCTTCTCATAATATTCATCAAACTTCTGAAGTCCGCCGGTAAACAGACCGAACGTTACGCAGACAAATACCTTTCTTGCCTTTCTGCGCTTTAACTCCTTAGCTACCTCAAGAACACTGTCTCCGGAGGAGATCATATCATCGATGATAACCACATCCTTATTCTCTACTGAGGAACCAAGGAACTCATGTGCTACAATCGGATTACGTCCGTCTACGATCCTGGTATAATCACGGCGCTTATAGAACATACCCACATCCAGGCCAAGAACATTGGCAAAATAGATTGCACGGCTCATGCCTCCCTCATCGGGGCTGATGACCATCATATGATCACTGTCGATCTGGAGCTCCCGCTCATGACGCAGCAGATGTTTGATAAACTGATAACAGGGCTGCACCGTCTCAAAGCCTTTTAACGGAATCGCGTTCTGCACGCGGGGATCATGGGCATCAAAGGTAATAATATGATCCACGCCCATATGGATCAGCTCCTGAAGTGCCAGAGCACAGTCCAGGGATTCTCTTCCGCTTCTCTTATGCTGGCGGCTCTCGTAAAGGAACGGCATGATGACGGTCATCCTCCTTGCCTTTCCACCCACCGCAGCGATAATTCTCTTTAAATTCTGGAAATGATCATCCGGGGACATATGGTTCAGATGACCGCTGACTGTATACGTCAGGCTGTAGTTGCAGACATCTACCATCAGGAACAAATCATCCCCCCGCACGGATTTGTCAATAACGCCCTTTGCCTCACCGGTTCCAAACCGCGGCACGTGACTTTCGATAATAAAGCTTTCCTTTTCATATTCAGAAAACAGCACGGATCCTTTATGCTCATGCTGCCGTTCACAGCGCCACGCAGCCAGATAGGCATCCACCTTTCGCCCAAGCTCCTGGCAGCCGTCAATGGGGATCAGCCCCAGCGGCCCTACGGGTATGGTATTCAGCACATGTTCGTCCTGCATTCTTGTTTCCTCCTGTTTTATCCGATCGTCTGTAATATTTTTATAACATAAAATGACACAGTAATTCCGAGTTTTCTATTAAAAGGCTAACATCGGCGTTCTGAAAAGTCAAGCCCTGCTTTGCCCGATTTTCTTTTTTATACGAATATCAGCGCCAAAGAGCGGAATAACCCGATAATCGTTCATAACACGGGACGCAATACGCTCCGAATAGGTACGGCGCAGCTCATTGACCGACAGATTCGTGGAGATCACTGTAGACTTTTCCCGCAGCTTCCGGTCATTGATGCAGTAAAAAAGCTCCGCATTTTCCAGACTGTTTCCCAGCTCTGTCCCCAGATCATCAATGATCAGCAGATCGCAGGAAAACAAACCGTCATATTTTTCCCGGTTTTCGCCATCCCGCCCGAACCGGTGATCCACGATGATCTGAAACAGATCTGATGCCGTGAGATACAGCACCGCTTCCGCCCGGTCAAGAAGCGCCTTTGCAATGCAGTTGGTCAGAAATGTCTTTCCCGTTCCTGCCGAACCGGTGAACAGAAGATTTCCTCCCTTTTCCCGGAAATTCTCTACATAGGCACGGCAGCCTGCCACCACCTGCTTCATATAATCATACTGGCTCAGCCCCTGCTTTTCGTTGACGATCAGTTCCTTATCATAGTAATCATAGACAAGATGATCAAAATTTTCCCGCTCCAGCACATGCTCCAGATTGGACTGTCCGTACAGGATCTTAATCTCTGCCTGTCGGAAGCAGCGGCATTTTTTCCCGTCCACATAGCCGGTGTCCTTACATTCCGGACAGGTATAGACCGGCGCCATGAACTCCCTTGAAAAGCCGCCCATGGCCAGCAGTGTTTCTTTTCCCTCCCGCAGCTCGGCAAGCTTTGTCCGCAGCCGGGGAAGCGCCGCCTGATCGCCGGATAAGAGCCGCTTTGCCTGCTCCACCGAAATGGCCGCGATCTCCCGGTCATACTCCTCCAGCCGGGGAAGCGCCCGGTAGACCTGTGCGATCCGCTCCTCCTGCTTATGGCGGTTCTCCGTCTGCCGCCGCTGATAGATCCTCATCAGCGCATCATACTGGGAATTACTCAGTGCCACTGCCGTCCTCCTTTAAAAACCGTTGAGCTTTTTCACCAGCTCATCGTAATCGTAATCTCTCTGGGTAAAATTATGGAAGCTGTTGGGGCGCTTTTCCTCGCGGCTCTGAATCTGAGACTGATCCTTCGGCTGCTTTTCATCCAACCGCGCAATATCCTCTTTCCGGCTGATCCCTTTCTTCCGCCATTCCGTCAGGATCTTGTCCGCATACTCAAAGCTGGGCTGATGGATCGTCCGCATGGTGCGGTCACATGCTTCCAGCACCACCTCCACCGGAAACCCGTACTCCCGAAACCACCGGTCGATGGTCTTCCGCTCCCCGGCAGCCGGATTCCGCCCGCCGAGACCAAAGGCCTTTAACACGGCATATGTATTCTTTCCGCCCATGACGGTCTCCGCCCGCGCCTGCTCCACCGTCAGGATCCCACGTTCCTTCCAGTTCAGGGCAACTGCCTCAATATAACGCATGCTCCGATGTCCGTTGGAAACACAGTATTCCAGCAGATATTCCAGAAGCTCTGCACTCATATGAAGATTTCCATACAGGTTTCCCAGCACATCGCAGTCTCTTGCCGTCAAATTCTTTCCCGTATAACGTCCTGCCATATAGACAAGCTGGGTAAAATCCGCGTCCTTCGCAAGCGCCTGCATCTGCTCTTTTGTAGGGCCGTTTCCGTCAAAGACCGACTTCGCTGCCGCTTCCTGCTCCGCTGCTCCGGCCTCTGCCTGTCCGGCAATGGTTCCTGTACGGTGCTCCGTCGTCTGACGTTCAGTTCCCCGTCGGTTTTCCTGTCCCGGTGCCTGCACGGCCTTTTCCCCATCCAGCAGCAAGATCCCTGCCAGCGTTCCCGCCCGGTCATATTCCAGTCGGATCAGCCCTGTTTTTTCCCAGTATTTCAATGCACGCAGCACATCTGCTTCCGTATTATTGAGCCTGTCCGCCATTCCTGCGACAGAAAGCTCTCCGCCCTGGGTCATCTGGCGCAGCAGAAGAAGATATACCTTTACAAACTCTCCGTTAGCCTCCGCCATATAATCATCCACAAACCGGTTGGACACCACCGTTGCTCCGTGGCTCTGCCTGTCTGTCACATACAGTCCGGCCATCTCTCTCACCTCTCTCGTCCGTCCATTATAGCACAGCCCCCCGAAAAAGAGAACTGCTTTTTCCTGTCCACAGACTGTGGAGCTTTCTCCACAATTTCATTGTGGATATTGTGGATATTGTGGATAACCATCGACTTTTTTCCCCATCATGTGCAGAAAACGTCGATTTTACTGGATAGTTATGAATTTATCAATCCGGAGTTTTCCACAAAAAAATCCACAGGTTTATCCCCATAAATTGTTGATAAGCCTGTGGATATTGTGGATAACTACTTTCCTAAAAGGGTTTCTCCAATCTTTACAACGTCTCCCGCCCCCATAGTTATCAACAATTCATTGGGGACAAGATTTTCCAGAAGAAATTTCTCAATTTCTCCAAATGATTCAAAATAATGGACCGGCGTGCCCAGCTTCTCAATTTCGACAGCAAGATCCGCGGAGCTGATTCCCAGCGTATCGGTCTCTCTCGCCGGATAGATCTTCGCCAGAACTACCTCATCTGCCAGGGACAATGCTTTCGCAAACTCTCCCATCAGCGCTTTTGTCCTGGTATACGTATGCGGCTGGAATACACACCAGATCTTCTTTTTGTGAAGCTTCTCTGCCGCAAGCAGCGTCGCCTTGATCTCATCCGGATGATGCGCGTAATCATCAACGATCTCCACACCTCCGAGATTTCCCTTGAATTCAAACCGCCGCTCTGTTCCGGTGTAGCCGTCAAGACCTTTTTCAATGGCTTCCTCCGGAATATGAAGTGCATCTGCCACAGCTGCCGCAGCCAGGGCATTGGCAATGTTATGCTCACCGGGAACCTCCAGATCCAGATGACCGATCTTTCTTCCCCGACGGATCACGTCAAAGGACGCATATCCCTTTTCATTATAGGTGATCTGCTCTGCCCGGTAATCCGCATCCTCCGCTTCCAGCGCAAAAGTCACCATGGGACAGGCAAGATCGTTCATTAACTCCCGGTATCCCGGAATATCCGCATTGATGATCAGAAGTCCGTCCCCTGTCAGAAGCTTCGCAAAGGTATGGAACGAGTTTCGTATGTCATTCAGATCTTTAAAGAAATCCAGATGATCCTCCCGGATATTCAGAATAACCTCAATGGTCGGGAAGAATGAGTGGAAACTGTTGGTATATTCACATGCCTCCGTCACAAAGCAGTCCGAATGGCCAACCCGGATATTTCCGCCGATGCTGTGAAGGATCCCGCCCACGGAAATCGTCGGATCTGCATCCGCTGCCAGCAGGATCTCTGTCACCATGGAGGTCGTCGTTGTTTTTCCATGGGTTCCGGCAATGGCTACTGCCTGCCTGTAATTCTTCATCATCTGCCCCAGAAGCTCGGCTCTTGTCAGCATGGGAAGTCCCTGCCGCACAGCCTCGGCAAACTCCGGATTATCCGGATGAACAGCCGCCGTATATACCACCAGATCCGTATCGGGACTGATATTGGATGCCCGCTGTCCCTGATATACAACTGCTCCGCCGGCTTCCAGATGTTTCGTCAGCGCAGACACTGCTGAATCGGACCCGGTTACACGAAAGCCTTCCTTCAGCAGTATCTCCGCCAGCCCGCTCATACTGATCCCGCCGATTCCGATAAAATGTATCGCAATAGGTTTCTGAAAATCGATCTGATACATTTCTTTTCCTTTCCTTATTTGAACTATACCGCGTTCATCCGGAAGATTACATTCTTATGACGCTCCAGCGCCAGCAGAAGAATCGTTCCCAGTCCTGCCACCGCCAGGATCTCTCCGATTCCCACGGTCACCATCATAAACGGTACTGCGTCTCCCGCACCGTAGCCGATCTTCAGCACCCACGGTACGATCAGGGTGTTGGACACGATCGGCGGCACACTCACCAGATACTTGTGCTTCCGCAGCAGATACGTTCCCACAGCGCCGATCAGAGTCGCCAGACTTCCCAGCACCACATCCATAACGACCGCTCCGGAAAACAGGTTTGCCAGGAAGCAGCCGATGGTCACACCCGGGATCGCCGCCGGTGTAAAGAACGGCAGCACCACCAGCATTTCTGAGATCCGGAACTGCACCGGCCCGAACGAAATAGGCTCGAACAGCATGGTCAGCACCACGTAGAGCGCCGCGATCAGCGCTCCCTGCACAAGATACAGAACCGCCTTTGATGATACATTGTTTGTCTTCATTTTTCATTTCTCCTTTAGTTTTGTTTTACGAGTGGAAGGTCTCGAACACTCGGCTATAACCATAGCACAGTTCCGTGGAAATTGCAAGACGGGGGATGATCCGGAATACCGCACGGAGTATCACAGGAAACATATCGAACGCTGTGCAGCCGTTGCTTTCTACCCCCACTCCACCATGGCCCGCAGTTCATCAACAACTTTTCCGCTGGTCTTTCCGGTCTCATCGATGGTGACATCGGCATATTTCTCATAAAGTTCTGTCCGCTCATCGTAAAGATCCCGAAGCGTCATGCCGTCTTTCAGAGCGACCCCGCGGTCCACCAGGTTCCCAAGCCGCTTTTCCAGATCCTCATAGCTGATCTTTAAATAAACCACAGTTCCGATCTCCTTCAGATGCTCCATGGCAGTCTTTCCGTAGATCACGCTGCCGCCGGGAGCGATGACGGCCCGGTCTGCCTGAATGCCGCGGTTCACCTGTTCTTCAATGGCAAGGAAGCCCTCCAGGCCGTCCTGGGCAATGATTTCCTTTAACAGCCGCTTCTCCTGATTCTGGATCAGAATATCGGAATCAATAAACTGATAGCCGATCCGCTTAGCCAGCAGCACACCGACCGTGCTTTTCCCGGAGGCCGGCATACCGATCATGGTAATATTATTCCAGTTGTGTCTCATATCGTTCTCTCCATGCTTTTCAGTCCAAAAACTTATCCAGCTCGGCTTCCACCTGTGCCCGCTTCCTGAGCTTCGGCTGGCGGATTAGGTGGCCCCGTGCCATGACCAGATCAACGTTTCGCAGAACCCGCAGATCTTCCAGAGGATTTTTCGCTGTCACGATCAGATCCGCACACTTTCCGGGTGCAATGGTTCCTGTCACATCGCCGATCCCGGCCAGGCGGGCGCTCTGCTCCGTTGCCGTGTGAAGGGCAAAGGCGTTGGACACGCCGACGTATTTATGGAAATAATACAGCTCCCGCCAGAAATCATACTGCGTGATCCAGGGACATCCCACATCGTTCCCCAGCACCACCGGAATTCCGTTTTCCAGAGCTGCCTTCGCACAGTCGATGATCCCCTCGAAGACCACGTTGCCGTTATACTGCTCCACCTCGGACGCATTGGTAACCGACCGGTCAAACAACGCATAGGGAAGAGCCGGAGACAGAGTCGTGCAAAGGAATGCGCCATGCTCTTTGAAAAGCCGGATCATATACTCATCCAGCTTTGCTCCATGCTCGATGGAATCCACGCCATTTTCCAGTGCGACCCGGACACCTTCGGGCGATTCCACATGAGCGGCCACCTGATACCCTGCCTCATGCGCCTTCTCACAGACAGCCCTTACCATGTCCGGTGTCATTTTCAGCTCCCCGGGCACACCCTTTTCCCTGGCATCCAGCACGCCGCCGGTGATCATCAGCTTAATGAGATCCACACCCTCTTTTTCCGACTGAGCCAGATGAGCGAGGGCTTCCCCGTTATTATGTGCTGCCACAGCAACCGAACCTGCCATGTGCCCGCCGGGAACGGAAATTCCACGGTTTGCCGCAAGGATCCTGGGGCCGTCCTTTGTTCCCGCCGCGATTTCATCCCGAAGCCTGGTATCAAAATCCCCCAGGCCTCCTACCGTCCGTATCGTCGTGACTCCGCTTAGCATCTCCTGCTTTGCAAATCCGCAGACCATCTTATACGCAACTGCCCTGGTAAGGCCCGAGCTCATGATCTTCTTCACCAGCTTCTCATTGTCCCTCTGCTTTTTCTGGGGCTTTCCGCTGCCTGCCAGATGAACATGCATGTTGATCAGCCCCGGCATAAGATAGCTGCCCTTTAAATCAATCGTTTCATACCCGGCCGAAATCTCCTGCTCCGGAACCAGTGCCCGGATCTTCTCGCCGTCCACCAGAACGCAGAGTCCCTCCTGCACACTCATGTCCCTTGTTCCGTCTAAAATTTTTCCGTTCGTCAGTGCGTACTTCATCGTAAAACACCTCCCCTATGCCTGTAGCACCATCATCAGTGCCGGTACAAACTGCTTCTTTCTGGACACCACGCCCTCCAGAACCACCGACTGATTTTGAGGATGACAGCCGGGGAAGGCCTGCTCAAGAAGCTGCTCACCGCTCTGGCTGTCACACAGCACCTCGGAGGACTCATCCAGAATACTGGTAAGCAGGAAAAACAGCATATCCACGTTATGCTTGCTCTTCATCTTTTCCAGGAACGGAACCATCCGCTTCTTTAATTCCTCCAGCTCCTCTTCATCCATGGAACTGATCTGGGCAATTCCGACGGTGGTGCCATCCATATCAAATACCTTATAATCCTGATAAAAAATTTCTTTCTCTGTTTTCTGCTTCAGATCGCTTCCCGCCGCAAACATCTCTCTGGCAAGCTGCTTGGTATCAATACCGGCAATCTTTGCCAGTGCCTCCGCCGCTGCCTTGTCCACCGGTGTACAGGTGGGCGACCGGTACAGAAGCGTATCGGAAATGATAGCACTGCACAGAAGTCCCGCCACCTCCGGACAGATTTCTGCCTTGTTTTCGATATACATCTGATAAATGATGGTCGCTGTACAGCCAAGGGGCTGATTCCGGAAAAACACCGGCGAAACCGTCTCCAGACTTCCGAGGCGGTGATGATCGATGATCTCCAGAATTTCTGCGTTCTCAATACCCTCAACAGCCTGAGCACGCTCATTATGATCCACCAGGATCACCTGCTTGCGCTTCATGCCTAACAGATTCCGGCGGGAGATCATGCCCTTGTAACGGCCGTCCTTGTCCAGGATCGGGAAATCACGGAACCGTTTGCTTGCCATGATGTCCTTAATGTCATCGGTATAATCCTCAATATCGAAGCTGACGATCTTATCTGTTTTCATAAAATAGCCAATGGGCATACTCTGATTGATAAGACGGGACGCCGTAAACGTATCAAACGGCGTCGAGATCACCGTACATCCATGCTCCTCCGCCAGCTTCTTGATGGTCATGGAGACCGGTGCACCGTCGCAGACCACAATACAGTCCGCATTCATCTCAATGGCACAAAGCTGGGATTCGTAACGGTTTCCGAGGATTACCAGATCATGCTCTTCGATATAGGACTCCATCAGATCGGGATTTGCCGCTGCCACCAGCACCTTTCCCTGATCAAAATAACGGTTTTTATCCCCGACAACCACAATTCCCTCCAGAGTCTCCCTGATATTTTCATACTGGGTACGTGCTGCGGAAAGAATCGCACTGTCATATACATTCATATAAGAGTTGGCAATATCACCGATGGTAATTACCCCCTCCAGACGGCTGTCCCTGGTGATCGGAAGCGTCACAACGCCAAGATCCTTCATCAGGCTCCATGCCTTTTTTAAGGAAATATTGGATTTTACGCCCTTTGTTTTCCGGAACTCCACATCCTTTACCTGCGTCCGGACATTTTCCTTAAACTCCGGAACCGGAACCTGAAACCGCTCCAGAACATACTGGGTCTCCTGATTGATGATCCCGGCACGGCACGGTACATGCTCCCGTCCGGTCACTGCCTGCTTTAATCTTGCATATGCAATCGCCGAACAGATGGAATCCGTATCCGGGTTCCGATGTCCGATCACGATTATCTTTCTTCCTGTTTCTTCTTCCATTTCGAAAATTCCTCCCTCCTGTGCTCCGCAAAACGGCCATTTCTCTCCTCTGCGGTTAATATTAACGGTTTATTCATGATGTGTTCATATTTTGTTCATATTCTATTGTTATGCTATTTGTACAGATGAGAAACAATTATCTTCGTTTTTTCGTCAAATTGCATATAGGTTTTTCATAATTACCCCGGAGCTTCTGCTCCGGGGACTCCTCGTTTTTGGGGTTCTTTTTGTTTATTCAGCATTTTTACCAAATCGGGCTTTTCTTCCATTTTTCGGTTCATGCTTCTGTCCCGCTTTCCGTTCTTTCCCCATAAAGCCACAGAAGCGGAGGACATCGATGCCCTCCGCTCTTTTCTTTTGCTGTTTAATTTCCACTCTGTGTCTCAGCGGCCTCAGTTGCTGCTTCCGTTTCCGCAGCCTGTGCAGTTTCCTCCGCATTTGCCTCATCCGCAGAGGTCTCACCGCCCGCTGCATCTGCGCTGGTTTCCGTTTCCAGAATTCCGGCCATATCCTGTACGACCAGAGAGCTTGCCGTATAATCCGGCTTTGCATTCTGTGCCTTAATATACTGATTCCGGATCGTAATACCGATTCCGGCTCCGATTCCTGCAATCACAAGAACCAGAATCAGAACAGCGATGGCTTTTCTCATTTTCCGGTCACGCCGCTCTTTTTCTACGATCTCTTTCCGTCTTGCCTTCTGCTCTTTATACTTATCTACTTTCTGCTGACTCATGACTGCCGTGTTCCTTTCTCCTTGCTTCCGGCCAAAACCGGTTCTTCGTTATCATATCATAAAACGCATGATTATTCAAGAACTTCATGCATACCGGTCATGCACCTTCCATCCGTTTCTCCTGCCGAGAACTGCATCCGGTAAAACCGGGCATAAATCCCGTTTTTCTTCATCAGCTCTGCATGACTGCCCTGCTCGGCAATGCCGTCATCGGTCAAAACCAGGATCTTTCCGGCATTTCGGATCGTAGAAAGCCGGTGGGCAATTACGAACGTCGTTCTGCCCTTTGCCAGCCGTTCCATGGCCTCCTGAACCAGCCGCTCGCTCTCATTATCCAGCGCTGAGGTGGCCTCGTCAAAGATCAGCACCGGCGGATTCTTCAAAAACACCCGGGCAAGGGAAAGCCTTTGCTTCTGACCGCCGGAGAGCTTTACGCCCCGCTGGCCGATGTCTGTATCATATCCGTCCGGCAGCTCCATAATAAACTCATGAGCTCCCGCCATCTTTGCCGCCTCGATGACAGCCTCTCTGGACGCATTCTTTTTTCCGTAACAGATATTCTCATACACGGTTCCCGCGAACAGATACACATCCTGCTGCACAATGCCGATCTGCTCCCGCAGGCTCTTTAATGTGATCTTCCGGATATCCCGGCCATCCAGTGTGATCCTTCCGCCGTTCACCTCATAAAACCGTGGGATCAGGCTGCACAGCGTTGATTTTCCCACACCGGAGGAGCCCACCAGTGCCACATATTCCCCCGGCTTTACCGTCATGTTCAGATGATGGAGTACATCCTCCTTCGAGGACGCATATCGGAAATCCACATTCTCAAACCGGATTTCCCCGTCCACATGATCGATCTCCACCGCATCAGGCGCATCCTCAATGTCCGGCTCCACCGCCAAGATCTCGCGAAACCGGCTGTAACCGGACATACCGTTCTGGAACATCTCTGTAAACCGGATCAGCTGCTTCACCGGATCGGTGAAGTTATTGATGAGCAGAAGAAATGCCACCAGATCCGCTGCCTCCAGGCTTCCCCGCGCCAACAAAAGAGCTCCCACCGAGATCACCAGCACCGTCATCATGGTCGCAAAGGCTCCAAGTCCGGCGTTGTAGGCTCCCATGTACCGATAACTGTCCTTTTTGCTCTCCAGAAACTTCTGATTGCCCTGATCGAACTTCTCCATCTCACCCTTCTCATTACTGAAGGACTTCACCACACGGATCCCCGAAAGGCTGTCCTCGATCTGGGCATTGACATCGGCAATCTTTTCCCGGTTCCGCTTATAGGCCCGCTTCATCTTTTTATTGAGCACATAGGCATAGCCCAGCATAAACGGCAGAAGCACCGCAGCCGCCAGCGCCATGGGTACATTGATGAACAGCAGAATGATCAGCGTGCCCGCCATGCGGATCACCGAGATCATCAGATCCTCCGGACCGTGATGGCACAGCTCACTGATGTCAAACAGATCATTGGTGACCCGGGACATGAGCTGTCCGACCTTCTGATCATCATAAAAAGCGAAGGAAAGCTTCTGGTAATGGGCAAACAGCTCATGCCGCATATCCCGCTCCATGCGCGCGCCCATGATGTGCCCGAAATAACCGATATAATAGTTGCAGCCGAACTCCACCGCCACCAGAATGACCATCAGTGCCGCCAGCTTTAAGATCGTAGATACTGCCTGAGCTGTTTCAAAATGGACCGCTGTTCCCGTAATGTAACGAATGATCAGCGGGATCACCAGCGTGACGCCCGCGCCGATGCAGGCGAACAGCATATCGCTCAGAAACAGTCCCAGATACGGCTTATAATAGGAGAAAAAGTTTTTCTGCTTTGTTTCTTTTTTCATGGTACTGCCTGTCTTTATGCCTCTCTTTATCGTTTTCTGTCTCTTAATCCTCGATTACCATCTTTGCGGCTCCGTAAATCCCGGCATCATTCCCCAGAGTTGCCAGAGCCAGCTTCGGTTTTTCCTTGATCAACGTGATCAGCGGATCAAACTGCTCCCGCAGAAGATCAAGAAGATAGGTTCCGGCCTTGGACACACCGCCGCCGATAACGAAGACCTCCGGATCAATGGTCTGGGCAATGTAAGCCAGAGCCCGCGCCAGATATTTCATGCAGTACGCCGCCACCGACTCTGCCAGGGCATCGCCTGCCTTTGCCGCATCAAACACATCCTTGGCCGTCACATTCTCAACATCCCGAAGCACCGACGGCATATCCTGGTTCCGCATGAACCGTCTTGCGATCCGCGCGATTCCTGTCGCCGAAGCGATCTGCTCCAGACAGCCGTAGTTGTTGCAATTGCACCGTCCCTCTTCATGCGGCCAGTCCCAGTCCATGACCATATGGCCGATCTCTCCGCCCATGCCCTTGCTTCCGGGAACGATATGGCCGTTCAGGATCACGCCGCCGCCGACACCGGTTCCAAGGGTCACGGCAACTACATCCTTATAGCCCTTGCCGCCGCCCTGCCACATCTCGCCCAGGGCCGCCACGTTGGCATCATTGCTTCCTTTCACCGGGATTCCGCCAAGAAGCTCCGACAGCTCCTTCACCGGATTCCAGTCCTGGATCCGTCCGATATTGACAATGATCTCTACATAACCGTCGGGCATGATCGGGCCGGGCACTCCGATACCGGCTCCCGCCAGATCCTCCATGGGAAGCTTTTCCTCCGCCATATGCTTTTTGATCGCCTCCGCAATATCCGGAGTCACATGGGTTCCTCCGTCCTCAGATCTTGTGGGGATCTCCCACTTCCGGATCAGTGTTCCGTCTGCGGTAAACAGTCCCATTTTCGTTGTTGTGCCGCCAAGATCGACACCTGCATAAATCTTACCCATCTTATTCTCCTTTATCCCACTTAGCATTACTTCATTGCAGTTTAACTGTATTATACCGTTTCCCGGAAAGCAGGTCAAGCAGACGCCGATCATCCGAAACGATCCGAACAGCCCTCAGTACATTTCTGCTCCGGATACGCATCAGCCGTTCGTGAATGCCTTTGTGTTATGATACAAAAACTGCGCCGCCTTCTCTGTTTTTGAGTCTGCGGCGCAGAATTATGCTTTTTTCTATGATCGGAGATCTGCTTACAGATACTTCTTCAGTGCTTCAGCCTTGTCCAGTCTTTCCCAGGTCAGATCCAGGTCATTACGGCCAAAATGACCATAAGCGGAGGTCTGGCGGTAAACAGGCTTTCTCAGGTCAAGCATCTTGATGATTCCTGCGGGACGGAGATCAAAATTCTCGCGGATGATCTCTACGAGGCGCTCATCGGAAAGCTTTCCGGTTCCAAACGTATCAATATTGATCGAAGTCGGCTGTGCAACACCGATGGCATAGGAAAGCTGGATCTCGCATTTGTCTGCCAGTCCGGCTGCTACCAGGTTCTTTGCCGCATAACGTGCTGCATAAGCTGCGGAACGGTCTACCTTTGTACAGTCCTTTCCGGAGAATGCTCCGCCGCCGTGTCTTGCATATCCACCGTAGGTGTCAACAATGATCTTCCGACCGGTCAGGCCGCTGTCGCCATGAGGGCCGCCGATAACGAAACGTCCGGTGGGGTTAATAAAGAACTTGGTCTCATCATCCACCAGCTCTGCCGGAAGGATCGGATCCAGAACATACTTACGGATATCTGCATGGATCTGCTCCTGGGTCACATCGGGATCATGCTGGGTAGAAAGAACGACTGCATCCAGATGGATCGGTTTTCCGTTCTCGTCATACTCTACGGTTACCTGGCTCTTTCCGTCGGGACGGAGATATTTTAAAGTACCGTCTTTTCTTACCTTGGTAAGCTGACGAACCAGCTTATGGGCAAGCGCGATGGGGTAAGGCATATACTCCGGTGTCTCGTTGGTTGCATAACCGAACATCAGACCCTGATCGCCGGCACCGATGGCCTCGATCTCTTCTTCGGACATCTTGTTTTCCCTGGCTTCCAGTGCCTTGTTTACGCCCATGGCAATATCGGCAGACTGCTCATCGATGGCAGTCAGCACTGCGCAGGTGTTTCCGTCAAAACCGTACTCGGACTTGTCATAGCCGATGTCCAGGATCGTATTGCGGACGATCTTCGGAATATCCACGTACGCCTTGGTTGTGATTTCTCCCATAACCATAACAAAACCGGTTCCACAGCAGGTCTCGCAGGCCACACGGCTCATGGGGTCCTGCTCCAGCAGTGCGTCCAGAATGGAATCAGAGATCGCGTCACACAGTTTGTCCGGATGGCCTTCTGTTACGGACTCGGATGTGAATAAAAATTTTTCCATAGATAACTCCTTTGTAAACGTATTTCACAAGCTTCCCTCACAAAAATTCTTATGAAATAAAACGAGCCCGCCATAAGCGGACTCGATAAACTCGTATCAAATCCTCTTATTGTTCGATAGTTCGCTCAGGTTGGCACCTTCCACACCGGGGGTTGCCGTGGCTTCACAGGTCCTCTGTACCTCCACCACTCTGAATAAGGGAATTGCGGGACTCTTATTTAGTTGTCGCGCCATAAGGATAACGCAGTTTTCCATACCTGTCAAGGGTATTGGAGCAGTTTACAGAATTTTTTCATTTATTCTTATGATCTTCTCAAAAACGGCTGTTTTCAGCAGTTTGGATCAGGATCACTCCCAAGGATCAGTAGCACTTCCAGAAATCAGGAGCACTTCCAGGAATCAGGATCACTCCCGGTTCAGAGCTGCTTTATATAACCTCCAGCTTCAGGCGCTTGACATCCTCTTCATCCTCTGCCTGCTCAATATCCGCACCGAGACCACGCAGCTTCTCATCGAACCGTTCATAGCCTCTCAGAATATACTTTGTCTCATCGACCACCGTATGGCCCTCAGCCGCCAGTCCGGCAAGGACAAGAGCTGCGCCTGCCCGGAGATCCGGGGCGCTCACATCGGCTCCCATCAGCCGTTCCACGCCATTGATCACCGCCACATTGCTTTCCACCTTGATGTTGGCGCCCATGCGTGCCAGCTCGTCAACATACTTGAACCGGTTCTCGAAAATACTCTCCGTCACCATACTGGTTCCTGCCGCCAGAGCAAGCGCCACTGAGATCTGAGGCTGCATATCTGTCGGAAAACCGGGATAAGGAAGAGTCTTCACATTGGTATATTTCAGGCGGGACTTACAGACTACACGCACCGCATCATCAAATTCTACTACTTCACAGCCCATTTCCAGAAGCTTTGCGGAAATGGCCTCCAGATGCTTCGGGATCACGTTCTTTACAGTCACATCGCCCTTTGTCACCGCTGCCGCAAACATAAATGTTCCCGCCTCGATCTGGTCTGGAATGATCGAATAAACCGTTCCATGGAGCTTCGGTACGCCTTTGATCCGGATCACATCCGTTCCTGCCCCCTTGATATTGGCACCCATGCTGTTAAGCATATTGGCCACATCAACCACATGGGGCTCCTTCGCCGCATTCTCCAGGATCGTATTCCCCTCGGCAAGGGACGCTGCCAGCATAATATTGATGGTCGCGCCGACCGAAACCACGTCAAGATAAATATGACCGCCGCGCAGATGATCCGAATCCACAACTACCATGCCATGGTCGATCTCCGTTCTTGCACCGAGACCGCGGAAGCCCTTCAGGTGCTGGTCGATCGGACGGCTTCCGATATTGCAGCCGCCGGGCAGAGAGACCTCCGCCTTTTTATATTTTCCGAGAAGCGCTCCCAACAGATAATAGGACGCGCGGATCCGCTTCATGTATTCATCATTGACCCGGATCGTCCGGATTCCGGCTCCGTTAATCGAAACCGTATGGGCATCGATCCGTTTTACGGACGCACCAATCCCGGCGATCGCCTCCAGGAGCATATTGATATCCCGTACATCCGGAAGATTATCGATCATCACTTCCTCGTCCGCCATGATCGCCGCAGCGAGGATTCCCAGAGCCGCATTTTTTGCGCCGCCAATTACGACATCGCCCACCAGCGGACTGCCGCCCTTAATCACATATTGCATGATGACACCTCATCTAAATCTATTCTCAACTATTTTTCGTTTCAAAATCCGTATATCAATACCAGGCGCAGCCGGTATTCCACTCACTGAACCTGGTATTATTACTTTATTATAACAATATGTTACACTTTTGTAAACCCAGTTCTGACGGCAATCCGGAAAACAGGCTGCACGCCGGACCCGCCTGTTTTCCGGATTATGGGCTCTCTGCCATTTTTACTCCAGCCCTGCCACGCTTACAAAGGGATATCCGCCTGCTCCGTACAGTACATCGGCATCATCCTGCGCGATGAGATGGGTGCTTTCCTCCATAGGATCGTAAAGGATCAGATTTTTATACACATCGTAACCCAGGATCAGCTCCGCCTTATTGCCGTTGAGGGCCAGTACCGGACAGCCGCGGTTCACATAATACAGAACCTGATTCATAATGCAGCCCTTCAGATCCACGGCTCTTCCGTCAAAGGCTTCATCCAGAATCTCGTAAGCGCTTTTTCCCTCTGCCAGTCCGGCAGCGGCCTCCGTAGTTTTTCCGCCCTGAAGCAGGATCATCTTCAGGCAGGCGGAAAGACTCTCCGCTTCATCATCCGCCGACAACAGCCGCACCGGCTCGATGGAATACTGCATGGCGCGGTTTGCTCTTGTCCAGATATAATCACCCTTATCATCAACAACGACACCCATCTGGTCATAAACCAGACGGATCGCCTCGCCGGCGGAATTGCAGATTCCCTGTAAACGCCCGCAGCCATAGGCATAATAAGTCTTTTCTGCTTTTCCGTACTCGGCGGTGGATACCAGCGTAAGCTCCCGGCTTTCGTTTCCGGCCACCTCCTTCGGTGTCGTGATGGAAAGCGTCTTCTGCTTATTATCCGCCGCAGAAAGATTCAGTGCGTAGGTTGTTTTCTTTAAGGACGATTCCTCCTGAACCAGCACCGACTGCTCCTGATCCGAAAGCTGGTTCTGGATCAGTGCATCATCGGCTGCCGCCGCCCAGGAACCAGTCTCACTCTTTGTCTCCCGGCTGATCTGGATCTTTCCGCTTCCGATGGTTACACCGGTGATATAATATCCGTCCCGTGCATAGGTCGTCTGTACATTCTGGTTCCGGTCAATGATCTCCAGGCTGTACATGGGATAATTGACCACCAGATTGCCGCTGGTGATATCTGACTCCCTTGCCTTTCCGTAAACAAAATCGCCGTCAATGAAGCCCAGGGCACGGATCGTCTCGCCTTCTGCCGCATGAAGGGTGAATCTGGTGCCATCATCCATGTAGAATACCTGGATCGTCTTTCCGCCGCAGGCGTCCTCTTCCTCCTGCCATGCCGCCGCACTGGAATCCTCGCTGACCACAAAGTTTCCGTTTTTCAGCCCGCTGACCACTTCCACATATTCCTCTCCGGAAAAGTCAATGGCATAAATGCTGTTTCCGAACATCAGATAAAACAGATCATTGTTTCCCACATAGGACAAGGTTCCGATCTCCTCTTTCATGACCTGATACGGCTTGTCGGAGGGCACGAAAAACACCTCGCTGATGGCATTATCCTGACGTCTGTACCTGTAAAACGCCAGACCGCACTCCCCCTCATGACTGCCACGGTTCATATAGCCGTAAACGGAAAATGCCATATTTCCGTCCTGATCCACCTGAATGATCTGGAACCTGTGCTGGTCATAAAGAGTCCGGATTCCGTCGTCATTTTTCTCCTTGAAGGAGAACAGGCGGGACGCTTCATTTTCCTTTTTATTATAGCTCCACAGCTCGCCGTCGGCCACAAACGCCGTATAATCCCCGGCACTTAAATATTCCACCGGAAGCTGCTCCGGGCTCAATATCCCAAGCTCGATCTTTCCGTCCTGCACGGTAATATCCGATGCCTCAAAGGTCTGATCCATGGTCCGCTCATAGGCAATGAGCCAGAGCTTTCCGTCTACATAGCGGACGCTTAAAAACTCCTGGACCCGATAGGTCTCCACGGAACCGGTGTCTCCCTCCGCCGTCACCTGGTAGGACAGGCGGATCGATCCGGTCATCTCGTTCATTTCCTCAATGTCCACACGGACTTCCCCGGAACGCTGGGGTTTTAAATTTCCCCAGGTCACATGAGTATAGCTGGACTTGATGTCCGCGTATCCCAGGGAGCTGGTGTCTGCATCCCGGCTGCTTTCCAGCTGAGTCGTGACCTCCTCGGAGGTATCCTTGGAAAATAACAGCTCACTGAAATGCTCCGCAAAAGCGATCTCCTCGCCAATATGCGTATCACTGTATCCGCGGAGTCTTGTATAATAATAGATATTGTCCCATTTATCGGTCTTTATATCCAGCACCAGCACGTATTCCGAGGTCTGATCAGGCAGATCCGTTACCGAAAGCGTTCCTTTCATCGTATCGCTGCCGCCGGACAGATTTTCACAGCTTCTGCTCTCTGCCAGCGTGCTTCCGTCCGTGTTCCGTATTTCATAGGACACCGATACCACCTTTGCTCCGTAGGTCTTCACAGAAAACGGAAGAGCTCCGTCCGCCGGAAGAGGCGTAATGGTGTCCCGCATGTAGGGAACATTCATCTGCGCCGTATAGCCGTGAAGCGTGTTGACCGCACTGCCCTCGAATTCCATGGTCACCACAGGCAGGCTCGCTCCGTCCATGACGGTGTATGCCACCTCCTGCTTCTTTTTCCTTGTAAAAAACAGCACGGCTGCTACCGCCGCCACAAATACCAGAAGAAGGACGATGATCCTCCGGATAATTTTCTTCATGTACTTTGCACTCCCTCTATGTTTCCGCCGCTTCCGGCGTCTGTCTTTTTAATTTCTCCCGCCGGGCGGGTTTTATACATCCGTTTTTCAGTCATCCAGACTGTATATCATTCCGCTCTGCTTCACAGCTGCCAGGCCGCGCAGACGCTGAAGCCTGAACAGTTACCATTTTAGAATGAAACGGCAAAAACCACAACTTATTTTTTTATGAAGCTGTCCGCTTCCGAAAGACATATCCCATCAGATCCCTCTCCAGTATCGGTTCCGAAGCTCACGCTTTTTCACACGCCGCCTGCAGACCTCATGATACAGAAGCACCTCACAGGCCGCCTGGATCCACTGCTTCTCCTCCTCGCCGGTTTCCTCGCTTACTTCCCGGCGGTACACCTCATCGCAGAGCCTCCGGAGCCCCACCCGGTCCGGGTATTCATCATACAGAATACTTCCGTCATAATCAATGGCATCGCAGACCTCCCCGACGCTTTTTCCGATCTGTTTCATGCGGTCCGGATACATGGTCTCAAAATACTCCATGTCACGTCCCAGCTCCTGCTCACCGGTGCAGCCCATTCCCGTATCCATGGCACGAAGCCGCCAGGATGGCCCGGCCATGCCTCCGTAAAACGGGCGGAACGCCCTTCCTCCGTAATAATCCCACATAAATCCGCCGTATTGCTCTGTCATCCGACTTTCACTCCGCTTCCATAATATAATACAGAATATGCACCGGACAGAATGCTGGTTCCGTCTGCCCCAAAAGCTGTTTTTCCTCGATTTCTGCTTGTCTCTCTCTCCGTTTCGTTGTAAAATAACAGGAGATTTTATCTTGACATTTTGTCAGATCGTTATGCTGCCCACCGGATGCGGCAGCCACTTAGAGGAGGGAATACTTATGAACATCGTGTGTCTTGATATGGAAGGCGTTTTAGTACCGGAGATCTGGATTGCATTTGCTGAAGCCAGCGGCATCCCGGAGTTAAAAAAAACCACCCGTGATGAACCGGATTATGATAAGCTGATGAAATGGCGGATCGGAATCCTGAAGGAACATGGCCTCGGTTTAAAAGAAATCCAGGAAACCATCGAAAAAATCGATCCCATGGAGGGTGCAAAGGAATTTCTTGACGAGCTTCGTTCCATGACACAGGTAATCATTGTCAGCGATACCTTTACCCAGTTCGCGCAGCCGCTTATGAAGAAGCTGGGCTGGCCGACACTGTTCTGCAACTCTCTGGAGGTTGCTCCCGACGGAGAAATCACCGGTTTTAAAATGCGGATCGAGCAGTCCAAGCTGAGCACCGTAAAGGCACTTCAGTCCATCGGCTTCGACACCATTGCCAGCGGCGACAGCTACAACGATCTTGGCATGATCCAGGCAAGCAAGGCCGGCTTCTTATTCAAGAGCACCGACAAGATCAAGGCTGATTATCCCAATATTCCTGCATATGAAACGTATGACGAGCTGATGGCCGCCATCAAGGCTGCGCTTTAACCGTCACCCGGTTCTGATCATTTCCGACTGGCGCCTCCGGATCTCCCCTGTGGATTCCGGCGGCGCCTGCGGTTTTTCACACAAGTATTTTTCACACAAGTAAAGGACAAGTTTATGGACGAACGTTTAAAAAAACAGCTTGATTTCATTCTTGAAATTGACAAGGAAAAAAACATTTTCCGCCAGACCCATCTTTCCGGTCACGGACGGAACGAAAACGATGCGGAGCATGCCTGGCACATGGCACTCATGGCATATCTGCTCCGGGAATATTCCAATGAACCTGTTGATATTACCCGCGTCATGCTCATGTGCCTGATCCATGATGTGGTGGAGATCGATGCCGGTGACACATACGCCTATGATCCCGAGGGTCTGAAAACACAAAAGGCACGCGAGGACGCCGCCAAGGAGCGGATCTACTCCCTGCTTCCTCCCGATCAGAAGGAGGAGCTGACGGCGCTCTTTGACGAATTTGAAGCCTGTGAGACCGCTGAATCCCGCTTTGCTCATGCCATGGACAATCTCCAGCCCCTCATGCTCAATAACAGCAACGGCGGCAGCGACTGGCGAGAGCATGACGTCTGTGCCGAACAGGTCTATGGCCGCCAGACAAAAACAAGACAGGGCTCCGAAACACTATTTGAAGTAACCGATCATATCATCCAGGCCAATATCGCCGCCGGGAATATCAAAAAATAACACACAGGAGGCATTTCCATGTCAATTGAGAGCATGTCATCCCCGGCGGATTCCGGATGAAAGGCGGCCATTATGAAGATATCTGCCCTTACTATCATGAACTGTAAAAATCATGCCCTGCGACTGGTTCCGCTGTGTCTGCTGATCGCGCTTCCCGGCTGCGGATC
>CAKRJM010000002.1 GCA_934351765.1 uncultured Lachnospiraceae bacterium
CCAGATAACCAGTTGCAATTTCAATCCACGCTCCCCTCGCGGGGAGCGACTAAAACAGCAAGTCCCACCCATCCAGCAGACGAATTTCAATCCACGCTCCCCTCGCGGGGAGCGACCCTATATCGTTAATATCTAACTTATAAGCATATGATTTCAATCCACGCTCCCCTCGCGGGGAGCGACAGCAAAAATGCACAAACAGACTTTGCATTTTTGTTTATTATTACTTGTTTTAGATTCTTTGTCCCCGTTCGGAATCGAATCACGATAATTTTCTGTTGGATTCGATTCCGAAGCGGAATGTTCAAAGACCAATTTTTCAAAAAAGGCAGTGCGAACCTCCCGGATATTTTCTGAGAGCTTCTGGTTCGCACTAAACTAAATTATCAGTGTGTCTTCGGGAAGATATGTTGACTTAGTTCCGAAATGTTCTATTTTATTTTCATATTTCTTACCCAAATAATAAAATCGCAGACTGTCCTTTTCTGGATCCATGATCCCGCAGAGTGTATGCTGCAAACTACGGCATTGTGCAGAATCAAGAAGGCACTCAAACACCGAGTTTTGAACTCGCTGTCCATAATTGACACATTGCTTTGCGATTTTCCGCAGCCGCGTCCTGCCGGCTGCATCCTGCGTATTGACATCGTATGTAATCAGCACCAGCATCGTTTCAACCTCACTTCCATAGAAACGGCGGATATTCCTCCAAATCTCCTCTGAGATAACGCGCCAGAAGAAGACTTTGTACATACGGAACCAATCCCCATGCCATCTTTTCTTCTAAATACGGATGTTTGATTATTTCCTTTTTTCTCTCCTGCCATTTTCGCAACACAGTCTTCCGTCCCTGGTCAGTAAGATAAACCGCTCCGCTTTCCCGAAATTCAAAATCAGAAGCCTTTACAACCCGGTTATTAACCAGGGTCAAAACGAACCGATCGGCAACGCAAGGTCGAAGTTCCTCCATCAGATCCAATGCCAGCGATTCCCGTCCCGGCCGGGCCCGATGATGAAACCCTACATAAGCATCAAGCCCAACGCTTTCCAGCGCTGATGCACAATCATGCGACAACAGACTGTACATAAATGAAAGCAAGGCATTAAACGCATCCTGCGGAGGTCTGCGGCTCCTCCCATGAAAAAAGAATGTATCCTTCCCCTGCAGAATCATGTCGTCCAAGACTCGAAAATATGCAGTCGCACCGGCGCCCTCCAGACCACGTAAACTATCCAGAACTGTCTCCTGCCGAATCTGCTGCAGCAGATCCTGTAACTGCTCCGATACGTTTTGGAATGCTTCCTCATTGATCCGAAATCCATGATCCCGTTTTGTCCGCTCCACACTCCATCGGGCATTATATACTTTCCCGAAAATCATCATACGTGCCACCCGGCAGCTCTGCGCCGGATCATCAGCCACGCGGTACTGCATCCGCCGAAGAAGCACATTTCCCCTCTCCGGTCCGGAAACCCGTGCAAGAAATTTCCCTCGCATCGTGCAGAATGCAAGCCCAACATTCCGCTCTGCACAAGCTCCCATAAGCGCCGGCGAAGCTCCTTTGTAGGAAAAAGAAATGATGCTCTGCAAAGTATGGAGCGGATAGCGTGCCGCCACTTCTCCGTCACGATTTGCTATCACGTTTTCTCCGTCCAGTGAGAGATAAATATCCTCCGATGTCACGAACAAGGTATTTAACAGTTGTCTCATTCGGCTTCCTCCATGGCTTTCTGCAGATAACCTTCAACCGACCGTTTTTTCATCAGCTTCGGCAGGCAGAGTTCTCGCAAGGAACAGGCATTGCATGCTTTCGTCGGCTTTACCTTCGGTGTCCAGCCGCGGTCATAAAGCATGTGCATCTCTTTTAGCAGCGTTTCCACCTCCTGCCGCAACGCCGGTGTAAACAGGATTTCCTGCCTCCGCCTGATTTCGCCGTAATACAGCGCACCTTTTGGGATCTCACAGCACAACATCTCCTCCAGGCACATGGCCTGTCCGCAGAGCTGAAGCTCGTCGGTACTGTCATTCTTGGGCTGTCCCCGTTTATACTCTACCGGATACGGCTGCCATAATCCCTCGCGTCCTTTTAATGGAATCCCGTTTTCTCTGCGATGAAACTCCAGAACATCACAGGATCCGGAAACTCCAAGCTCCGCCGAAGCAATCCGCATATCCCTGGTAATCAGCAGATCATTCCGACTTTCACTGAGTGATCCGTCATGGGCACGCTCATGAAGAATCTTCCCGTCCGTTGTCCGATAATTCTCCATCCACTGATCCTCAATATGAATCAGCGCCCACTGCCGCCGGCAGAACTTGAAATGCTGAAGTCCGGAAAGCCGGAGATAATCTTCTTCTTTATACACCATCCATCACTTCCACTTCCAATCCGGGCAGTGAATTTAAACTGATTTCATAATCATTTATACAAGACGGAAGCTCATCTCCTTTCTGCTTTACTTCCACTAGACGATGAACCTTCGCCGAAGAATACTGACCGTCTTTACAGTTATGCTTCCACCAGTATACCTTTAATACCTCCATGGAACCATCCGGCCGCGCGGATGATGCGTCATTAACAAATAATGTCTGAAGGCATTTTTTCACCAGCTCTGCATCTTCTTCCGAAAATCCGGTCTTTTCCGCCAGCTGAACATTAATAGATCCCTTTATTTCGTACAACCCGAAGCGGACAAAATGTTTCATTCCCATGGTATCTGAAGTCCGTTTATCTTCACTTTCTTTTTTCTCACCATTGACGCTTTTGGTAATCTGCATGGACTCCACGATCACCGGTGAAACACTGACTGCCTGATGAATAGATACCGGTCCACGTACTCCAACAGAAAGGCCCTTGGCATCTTTAAATGCAAATACCTGGCCGAATGTTCGGACATCAATCCACGTTTCACAAGCCATCTCTGCATACTTTTTTCGATCCTTTATTCCCTTTAATACCGACGACGCACGTTCGCTAAGACTTCCAAATCCATCGTCACAACGATCCTCAGACTGTACAAATACCCGACCACCAAGATCTTGCATCCGGTTGCGAATCTTACGTTTAATGCATACATCGGAAATTTCCCCGTATCCGTTATAATCGGTTCTGGGCCGGTTTCCGTTCAGCGGATCTCCGTTGCTGTTGGCCTTTGTCACGGAAATCAATACAACAAAATCAATCTTATGGTTTAAAGCGCTCATCCTTCTTATTCCTCCCTTTCCTTTTGCTGTTCAGTTTCTACTTTGGTTGTTTTGTAAAATTCTTGCTGTTGCACATAGTAACCAATCAAATAGGTTTCCTTTAACGGCTTGTCCAGTTCATTCTCTGAAAATGTATCCAGAATTTCTGTGATTTCTCCACATAGACGATTAAATCTTGTTTTCTGATATGGTTTGATTCTCGGCACATAAGCTTCCAACACATGCCTGTAAATACTTCCATACGTTTTTAACGGACATCGCCGAAACAACGTCATTGATTTTTCTGCCATGGTCTGACGAGTCTGCTTATCCGGATCTTTTCTTTTTTCATTCTGATAAAAATCCATCTCCGCCTGATTCAGAACTGCCAGTAACCTTCCGAACTGGTAACTGCGGTCAGCCTTTTTTTCCTCCAACGTCATTTCAATCTCCTCCTTTTTATAGTCATGATAATACTTTTTTATTACCGCACAGGCTGTTGACAATAGCCGCCTGTAAACCATCGGGTCAAATGCCTGTGGCATGGATGCTCTCTCCACAATTGCCCGTTCAATATCTACCGGAAATAATGCTTTATCAACACGGCAGGACAAAAGTCTCTGCATCTGCTGCTTCATCAGTTTCTCATCTGTTACCAGTTTCGTTTTTCCTTTTTCCTCTCGCTGCACACCAAATGCCCCATTGATAATCTGATATAAGGATGGTGATGCACATACCATCTTCTGTTCTTTTGTGTCCCATCGACTCCAGTAACAGGTTACATCCCAATCATACAATCTCTGCAAAAAATCCGACATTTCTAATTCCTTATAATATGTCAAAGCCAGACGTCCTTTGCTTGCCGCATCAAACGTTGCAATCACCACCTCATTCCAATTAACCCGTTTTCTTGAATCGGAATCAACATTCTCTGTTCCAGTCAGTTCTGACCGGTATCCTTCCAGTGCTTTTTTTAATCGTTTTTTATACGCAGTTGGAGTTACAGACTCCGTATGATCCGCCACCATGGGAAGTGCCGAGTGTGGTATTTTTTTTCCTTGGGGATTCCAACAGATAAAAGTTCTTCCGCCAAATACCATCTGTACTCCCTGCTCTGCTGCTAGCCACCTAAGTGCATTATGCGCTTTCTGCGATGCAAGATAGCCGACCGTTGCAGTCTGACGTTCATTCTGAAATCTTCCCCGGTAGGTAAAATTACTGGTATCATTGGCCGACAGCAGTTTTGCATTTCCATTGATTGGAATGATTCCTTTTAAATGCTGTTTTGCCAGAATCGTATTTTCTCCTGTGACCATGCATACTTCCTTGTCCCCCTCCTGCTCCCGTATGGTCTGATACCATTCAGACCAGCACTGAAACAGCGACCTGTTTTTCCAACAGGCACCTCCTTCTTCCCCAATTCCAATAACTTTCCAACGGATAAGCTGTTTATCCTCTATCTTCGTAATTCCATAAGTATCAAGATCGGTAAGCAATGTTTTCTTCCGAACATAGGTTAAAACCGGAAGAAGCATCGGATGTGAATATTTTGATTCTGTCCATACCTTTAGCTGCTCTGTATAAAGCTTATATTTAACCGAATCCTGTCCGGACAGATATCCCACCTGTTCACACAACGGATGTGGACAGGGTGCGCTTGTCCTGCCAGCTGAATCTTCTGTAACCGGAATTACCGTTTTAGCATCCTCTTTTCCAATCACTACCGCATTTCTCAGATTTCCTTCTCCGTCCAGTGTCAGTTCCAGACTAGCATTGGCAATCAAATGACCGATCGGCGCCATAGGAGGATCTGTTTTCTTATCTTTCTCTGTCCTTTCATACATCTCATAGGTCTCTATGGCCTTTTGTAAAAGCCCCATTATTCCACCTCCCCAAATTCTTTCAGCCCAAGAAAGTTTTCATACTCTTCCCAAAACGATTTCATTTCCATTTCCCGAAGTGCTTTATGCACCGGACAGTCCTCCGGTCTCAAAAATGTAATCACTCCGTTCTTCATAATAGGATACCAGAAATTTGCCGTCATTTTCCCTTTTGTCTCATCTGAATATGCCTCATCGGCATAAGTCAGTCCATGATACATCAAGCCAAATCCCAGTTCCGCGATTTCATCATACACACCGGTTCCTTCTCCAAATATACATGGTTCCACATATCCCTGGCATTCTCTTGCACCTAAAAAAACATCCCTTCGTCCTCCTTTTTCGATCATGCGCTTTGCAATATTATGATGCTTATTTTCATTTCTGTCCTGTATCAGCTCCGGCCGGTTATTATTCCACTCAAAATGTGCCCGCACCTGATAAGAGCACCCTTTCAGATATGTATAATAGGAAAGATCATTTCCCCCATGATATTTCACCGGGCGAACCCCCTTTACCTCCATCTGAATCTGATTCATAATCCTCACCTGATCAATATACCAGATGATCGTAGGCTTCCAGTATACAGAAGCTAAAATTCCTTTCAATGCTTCATACGTTGGAACCTGATAGCTGTATTTCTCTCCTCCCACCCGCAGCAACGGATCAGAAAACAGCGCATAATCTCCAGTCACTTGAAATTCCACAATATTCGGGTATTTGGGTCTATCCATTTTTTACACCTCCAAAAACTCCATAGATCCAGTCTCTTTTGTCAGTCCAAGAATCTCATGGTAAATACCTTCCTGCAGTGCCAGTATTTCACCCTGGCACAGCGTTACTAACGCCCCTCTTGCTTCCAGACATCTCTTCTGCCATTCATAAATGGAAATCGTATAGGGCTTTGCTTCTTCTAGTATTCGCTTCACCTTCAAAAGATCATACGGCAGACTCAAACTCACTAGTTCTGTAATCAGATCCCTTCCTTTTCCATAAGGAACTAATACATCCTCCGTATTCTGTTCAAAGACTTTAAAACATGTTCCTGCCGTTTGAAATGCCTGATTCAACGCATAACTGCCATCTGCCTCCCCGGGTGCTGCACTCAGGAATTTTACATTTTCAGACAATAATGAATATAACGTCGTATCATATTTCTTTACCGGACCATCCTGAATTTCACCCGGAATTTCTTTTCGATACAATTGTCGGTAATAATAGCTGATTGCTTCATCCGACATCAGATCATTTTTGAAGTTCTCCGGTTTTCGATGAAACTCCTCCAACAAAGCCAGTACTGCATTTTTCTCCCACTGTATCTCTGGAAGATATCTGAGATCTTCCCCTTTCCATGGAATCAAATAGGCCGGAACCGGCTGCAAATACTTTCCATTTCGATTTTGTCTTCCGGCTGTTTGTATCGCACTGTCCATGCCTGCCAGCAGTCTGATACTCCGGTCAAAAGACAGATCAACACCTGCTTCCATGACCTGTGTGGAAACACAGATTACCTTTTTCTGTCCCAGCCGCAGACCATTGTTCTGGATATCATCTGTAATCATCTTTACCTCGTCCAGTATCTTTTGTCTGTGTGCAGTACACATTGCCGCTGAAATATAATATTTATGAAATTTTTCTTCTGAAAAACGCCGATATAATGTTTCTGCTTCCTGCTTTTTATTACATACAATCAGCAGACTGTCTGCTTCCTCCATAATTGTTTCTGTAAAATCAGCCAGTTCATCCACATCCATACAACCCATATCCTGTAAACATGTCCGCTTGAATACGTTCCAAAGATCCGGATTATGTACCACCAGATCGCCTACCATTGCTGCAATTGGATGAGCTGCAGCTTCCGTACAGGGTTGTGTTGCCGAACAAAGTATAACGGTTGCTCCACACGCCTCTGCCAGAAACGTTACTGTTAAATGAAAGAGGCTCATCAAATGAAATGGCACCGTCTGCACCTCATCAATTACGATCACACTGCCGCTCAAGGCATGAAAACGCCGTATGCTCCCTCTCCCCCCATCAAACATCGTATTTAACAACTGCACTAACGTTGTGATAATAATCGGTTTTTGCCAGGTTGCCGTTAAAAGTTCGCTAAGATTAAACGTATCATATTCTTCTGCGGGATGTATAATATTGGAATGATGTTCCAGAATTGCTTCATCATCCTGCACATACTTTCGGATTTCTTTTGCATTCTGATTTAAAATGCTTAATAACGGCGAAGTAAAAATGATTCTGCTCTTTCCATATTGCTCTGCATGTGCTACCGCATAGCGAAGAGAACACAGTGTTTTTCCACCTCCTGTCGGTACATTTAGCCGATATACGCCTCCCTGCTTTTCCGCTGCTGACCGGCATATATCAGAAATATTCCCTCTGGCTTTTTGTATTTCCTTTTCCTTTGGTAGTTCCCCAAGCTTATTCTCAATCCGTGCCAGCATCTTCCCCCAGTTTGCCTTACGTTCTTCTAACGGCAGTTCTGATATATGTGGAAAATCGCTCATAAATTCTCCGGTATCGCTGCTGTCTCCATCCATAACCGCACTGACCAGCAGCCTTTCCAGTAAGCCGACATAAAAGCTTATTTCCGACCTGTCAGACACTTTTACTTTTTTAAAAAACGCTGTAAAAAATGTTTCCACTTCTTTTACTGCTTTTCCAAACCAACGATCAACTTCTTCTTTTGTTGCACATTCGCCTAAATAATTAGCAATTGCTTCATTATAATGGATATTCTCTTTTTCTAAACGATGTTCAAATCCGGATTTTCCATTTTCATCGATACAATCAAATAATCCATGATGTGCTCCCACTGCATACGCAATCAGTTCTGCCGTCATCGGACCGTATGTTCCCCATTTGCTATCCGTTTTATATTGTGTCAATAAAAATCTTACACCTGCAAATGTATGATTCACTGATCCTTTTCTTACCGTTTCCCCGTTCGACGCCCGTCTCAAATAATCCTGAAAAGTTTCAGTTGCCTTCCCCATATCATGAAGTAGTCCACTCAGATATGCAATCGCATCTAAACCAACTTCTTTCAGTGCCATTCCAGCATATTTTCCGGTGTTTCGGATATGTTCCTCCAGAGTCTGGATCTTTTCCGATTCGCCTTCTCTACGGATATGCGCGTTGCATTTCTTTTCCATAATCTCTTCTCCTTTGTCAATCCCATCCCTCGTTAGTCCTACTATAACATATTCGTTTCTTTTATGCAATATTTTTTATTCAGTAAATGGAATATGTATTTTGTGCAAATAAATTAACAGGCACAAAGCAAAAGTATAAACGCCGCGCGGAGAATATATATTTGACACAAGACTCATATTTGTGTTATGCTCACATCGTCGGTCGATGTCTATTTTTTACTGTAAATCAGACCAACGACCGTGGATTGAAAAAGTAATTGGGAAATGTACGGTACCATATCGGATCTTTTTCCGCTGGTGCCGTACCAAACTTCCATTATTTATTTTTCTTCATTTCTGTGCTAACACTCTATTTTTTCTGTTGTAATCATTTATAAACACAGTTACCCAATCTTTCCATTTATTCGATATTTCATCAGCAATTAGAACTTACCTTATATACATCCACTATATGATAGACAATCCTATCCGTCAAGTGAATTTAAAATAAATTTCGTAACTAAAAACTATCCGCTCACAAACTAACTCACGCTGTGTATTCTTCCCGCTCTCATACAGTCTTTTCTGCTATTTCAGCACGCAGACCTCAGACCTTCTCTCACTCCGCTCGTTCAGTCGCTGCAAAGCAGCTCCTGCCTGAGGTTCTATGGGCATTCTGTCCACTCCCATACTGGCTTTTCCGGTATTTCACCACGCAGACCTCAGACTTTCTCCCACTCCGCTCCTTCTGTCGCTGCTTCGCAGTTCCCGTCTGAGGTTGCATGGGCGTTCCGCCCATACATAAGTCTAAAAAAACGCCCATGCGTAAGTAAACTTACACTGGACGTTTTTTATCCTTATCTGCGTGCTGAACTGGAAGTTACAGGATATCAATATGTTCCCCGGCCAGAGCTTTGTTCATGCTGCGGACTGCACAGAATTTTCCGCACATGGAGCAGGTATCTTCATGTTCCGGAGAACGGTCATCACGGATCGCTTTTGCGGTCTCGGGATCGATGGCGCATTTCCACTGAGCTTCCCAGTCGAGGACACGGCGGGCATCGCCCATCTGGTCATCAATGTCTCTGGCGCCGCGTACCCCCTTGGCAATATCTGCTGCATGAGCTGCGATCCGGCTGGCGATGATCCCCTGCTTTACATCATCCAGGTTCGGCAGAGCCAGATGTTCGGCGGGGGTTACATAGCAGAGGAATGCTGCGCCGTTCATAGCTGCAATGGCACCGCCAATGGCCGCGGTGATATGGTCATAGCCCGGTGCAATATCGGTTACAAGCGGCCCAAGTACATAGAAAGGCGCGCCCATACAGATGGTCTGCTGCACCTTCATATTGGCTGCGATCTGATCCATGGGAACGTGTCCGGGGCCTTCTACCATGACCTGAACATCCTTCTCCCAGGCTCTCTTGGTCAGCTCACCCAGACGGACAAGTTCCTCGATCTGACATACATCCGTGGCATCTGCCAGACAGCCGGGACGGCAGGCATCTCCCAGGGAAATGGTCACATCGTATTCTCTGCAGATATCCAGAATCTCATCATAATATTCATAGAACGGATTTTCCTCTCCGGTCATACACATCCATGCAAACACCAGGGAACCTCCGCGGGATACGATATTCATCTTTCTCTTATGTTTGCGGATCTGATCGATGGTCTTTCTGGTGATTCCGCAGTGGAGGGTTACAAAATCCACACCGTCCTCTGCATGGAGACGGATCACATCGATAAAATCCTTTGCAGTCAGCGTATCCAGATCTCTCTGATAATGGATCACACTGTCATAAACCGGAACTGTTCCGATCATCGCAGGACACTCATGGGTCAGCTTCCGGCGGAACGGCTGAGTATTTCCGTGGCTGGACAGATCCATGATGGCTTCTGCACCCATATTGACTGCGGAAAGCACCTTCTCCATTTCCACGTCATAATCCTTACAGTCTCTGGAAACACCAAGGTTTACATTGATCTTGGTGCGGAGCATGGAGCCAATTCCCTCCGGGGAGAGACATTCATGATTCTTATTGGCAGGGATCGCCACCTTGCCGCTGGCTACCAGGGGAAGGAGCTCCTCCGTGGTCATGTGCTCCTTTTTTGCCACGATCTCCATCTGCTTTGTCACAATGCCTTTTCTTGCTGCATCCATCTGTGTTGCGTATGCTTCTGTTCTCATCTTCATTCTCCTTTTTGTATTCTGTTCACCGATCTTTACCGGCGAAAATTTCCTGCGTTCTCTTCCGTTTTGAACCTCAATGCTGTACCGGTTCTTCTGCATATTTTCCTGTCAGGGCAAATGCATGGTTCATGGGACCGCTTCCGAGCCCCAGATCCAGCATAGCTGCCAGTGCATCAGAAATATAGTCCTTAGCCCGTCCGACGGATGTCTCCAGGTCATACCCCTTCGCCAGATTTGCCGCAATGGCACTGGACAAGGTACATCCGGTTCCGTGAGTGTTGGGATTTTCGATCCGCTTTCCGTAAAACCACCGGTGTTTCCCACCGGAAACCAGCAGATCGCTGGCATCTTCAATGCTGTGGCCGCCTTTTAAAAGCACGGCACAGCCGCAGGAATTGCTGATCTTTTCCGCTGCCTCTTCCATGTCCTCCTTATTCCGGATTTCCATGCCGGAAAGGATCTCCGCCTCCGGAATATTGGGCGTTACCAGATCGGCCAGGGGCAGAAGCCGGCGTTTCATCACTGTGACCGCCTCCGTTTCCATCAGACTGGAGCCGGACGTTGCCACCATGACCGGATCCACCACGATCCGCTCCGCTCCGTAAAACTCAAGACGCTCCGCCGCTGCTTCCATCAGGGCTCCATTCGGTATCATGCCAAGCTTCACCGCATCCGGGCGGATATCGGTAAATACCGCATCGATCTGCCGTTTTAAGAATTCCGGCGTCACCTCCGTCACGCCGCTTACGCCGGTAGTGTTCTGAGCTGTCAGCGCAGTCACTGCGCTCATAGCGAACACTCCATTCATGGTCATCGTTTTCAGATCGGCCTGAATACCGGCGCCTCCGCTGGAATCACTTCCGGCGATTGATAATGCTGTTTTCATGTTTTCCTCCTGATCCGCATTATTTTTATTCTGCGGGTTCCTTCTTTCCGGAATATCCTTCCTTTTTTGTTTCATAGGACGCACTTTCCTATGAAACGATGAAAGTCTCCCGCCAGCGACAGAAGGTGGTGCCCCCGGTCTGCCGCCGTAATCTGATCTATATTCTTCACAGGAACCGTTCCAGTTCTCTGCAATTCAGATTCTTCTGTATAAGCTTGCTGTTACGACTTGTCAATGGTTTCCCATGCGCTCCGATAATCCTCCAGATACCAGTCCGCCAATGACCGCAATTCCTCGCTGCTTGTTTCATGGTCGTCATACACGGCTGCCACCGAAAATCCGGCGTCTTTCGCCGTCCGTGCTGCATGATATGCATCCTCAAATACAACGGTCTCCGTTTTTTCTGTCCCCAGGAACGAAAGCGCCTGCTCGTAGATCATAGGCTCATCCTTCCCGTGCCCTACTTCCCCGCAGGTGAAAATTTCTCCGAAAAAGCGATCCAGGCTGCAGCGTTTCAGTGCTCCCTCCACCAGCCGCCGTTCCGCCGCCGTGGTAATGCACATGGAAACTCCATCTTTATCTAATTGTTCCAGAAATCCTTCAATTCCCGGTTTCGGCTCGGCCCTGTACAGATAAAAATCTCCCACCATCTCATTGACCTCATCGATGATCGTCTCCGTACTTTTGGGGATCCGATACTGCTCCCTGATGGCTTCCGCCGCCTGCTGCAGGCTCATGGTTTTCAGCTCTTCGTTGATGGTTTCCCCTGGCGTCATGCCGATCAGACGCAGATAATCCTCTCCCGCCGTGTCCCAGACCGACATGGTATCAAACAGTGTCCCATCAAAATCAAAGATTGCCCCGCGAAGCCTCATCGGCTCACCATCTCTTCCGAGAGAGCGCGCAGCTTCCGGCACTGTGCCTCAATGTCCGCTGCGCCAAAGATGGCACTCACAAGAGCCACACCGTCTGCTCCGGTTCCCGCAAGCTCCAGGATATTGCTCTCGCCGATGCCGCCGATGGCCACCACCGGCACATCCACTGCTTCGCAGATGGCCCGCAGCGTTTCCTTTGGCAGCACGCTTGCATCTGCCTTGGTCGAGGTTGTAAACATCGCTCCCACACCGAGGCAGTCCGCTCCGTTTTTCACAGCCTCCACAGCTTCCTCCACGGAATGGGCGGAAACACCAATTATCATCTGATCCCCCACTTTTGCCCGTACATCGGATGCTTTCATATCCTCCTGCCCCACATGGATACCGTCTGCCTGGCATTTTATGGCAACGTCCACATTGTCGTTGATGAAAAAGGGAACATGATATCTGGAACAGAGTGCCTTGATTTCCTTCGCCTCCGCCAGAAAGTCCTCTTCGCTCAGTTCCTTTTCCCGAAGCTGCACGCAGGTCACTCCACCCTTCAGTGCCGCCTCCACCTGCTCATACAGGATCTGTTTTCCCACCCAGGCACGGTCTGTCACCGCATACAGCCGCATATATTGTTTATCGCACTTCATACCTTGCTCCTTTCTCCAGCTTCTCCGGCGTCATTCGATCTACCGCATCGATGATATAGGTCCGATAGGACGCATTTCCGTCCATGTCAGACAACCGGTCATAGGCAATTTCTCCGGCAATCCCCATGGTGCAGACTGCTGCCGCAGCTGCTTCCAGCGTCCGATCCGGATTGGCCGTCACAAACGCCGCAGTCATGGATGAAAGCTGGCAGCCGGTCCCGGTGATGGACGACATTCTGGCATTTCCGTTTCGGATACAATAGACCCTTGCATCATCGCCCACCAGATCGATCGCTCCGGTCACAGCGACAACTGCTCCTGTCTTTTTCGCAAACGCTTTCACAAAGGACACCGCCGTATCCAGATTTTCTTCCGTCACCTGATCGGCAACATCCGCATCCACCCCCTTGGTGGTTCCGCTCCCCAGCGCCAGCGTCTTGATCTCGGAAATATTTCCCCGGATCACTGTCATCTTAATGTTCTCCAGCAGCTTCAGCGCCGTACCGGTCCGAAGTCTGGATGCTCCTGCTCCCACCGGATCCAGCACAACCGGATGGGCCAGCTCATTGGCCTTTTTTCCTGCCAGAAGCATCGACGGAATTGTCCGATGGTTCAGTGTTCCGATGTTAATAGTCAGACCCCCACAGATGGACGTGATCTCCTCTGCCTCCTCCGGATCATCTGCCATGATCGGGGATCCGCCGCAGGCCAGCAGGATGTTGGCACAGTCGTTGACGGTCACATAATTGGTGATATTATGGATCAGCGGACACCGTTCTCTCACGTTCCGCAGACATTCTCCAAGCATATGGTGTTTTTCCCCCTTATCCGATGACTTCCTGCATCTTATGTAAGGCTCCGCATTTTTTCAGGCTGTAGATCAGCACACCGGAAATTACGGCTCCGCCGGCAGTGGATACAAAGAACGGAAACACATAGACATAAAACGCCAGCCCAGCTGCACTCTTTCCCATAAGAAGGACTGCGACCGGATACGCACACAGACCGCCCAGGATTGAAGTTCCTGCCACCTCCGCCAGAAGCGTTCCCGGAAGATTTTTAGTTTTCCAGTACATCAGTCCGCAGGCCAGCGCCCCGAACATGCTGCCCGGAAATGCCATGAGGCTTCCAAGTCCCAGAAGATTGCGGATCAGCGACGCCGCAAAGGCCGCACCCACACCATAACCAGGCCCAAGAAGCACCGCACAGAGAATATTGACCATATGCTGCACGGGAGAACATTTGCTCCCAAACACCGGGAAGGAGAACAGGCTCCCTACCACAGCTGCCGCGCAGAATAATCCTGCCAGTGCCAGCTTCTTCACACTGCATTTTGTCTGATTCATACTTATACAACTTCCTTTCGTCTTATATAAAAGGAGATACCATACGGTATCTCCGAATGTAAGCGCTATAAAACGACTTCCTCCGGCGGCATTATCCGCATCAGGTATAAGGGTCGAAGTTGATCACTTCCTCTCAGCCCGCTTCTACGAGCTCCCCTGTATTTATTTTCAATATCAGTATACACCTGCCGGCTGGTTATTGCAAGCAGAAGTACAGAATATATTCGGAACACCGGAGTCGGAAAACACTGCTCCGGGAAAACCATCTTCCATGCCTTCAAATGGCGGCCTCCTCTAACACAAAAGAGCAGATAACCTTCGTTATCTGCCCTCTAAAGTCGGAATGACAGGATTCGAACCTGCGACCTCTCGGTCCCTAACCGAACGCTCTACCAAGCTGAGCCACATTCCGATTATGGATTTGGTTCGTTAGTATCTCAGAACCAAATCCTCATATATAATAGCACACGTTTCTCAATAATGCAAGCACTTTTTGAATTTTTTTGAATAAAATTTTTCGTTCTATTTCAACAATTCAAATAGTTTGCACAATCAGAATAATAATCCGATTTTAAGCCAGTTTGCTCTTGGCAACCTCAGCCAGCTTTGCAAAACCTGCCGCATCATTAACGGCCATGTCTGCAAGGATCTTGCGGTTCATCTCAACGCCGGCTTCCTTTAAGCCATACATGAAACGGCTGTAGGAAAGTCCGTTCATTCTTGCTGCTGCGTTGATACGGGCAATCCAGAGCTGTCTGAACTGTCTCTTTCTCTGCTTTCTTCCTGCATAAGAGCTGGTAAGTGCTCTCATTACAGACTGCTTTGCTACTCTATACTGTTTGGAACGAGCTCCTCTGTAGCCCTTTGCCAGCTTCAGAACTCTGTTGTGCTTCTTCTTAGCGCCTAATCCGCCTTTAATTCTTGCCATTTTAAGTCTTCCTCCTTCTATTTATGACTGCATTAGTAAGGTAAAATCTTCTTCATAACCTTTGCGTTTGCGGGAACAGCAACGGTTGCTTTTCTAAGATTTCTCTTTCTCTTCTGAGACTTCTTGGTCAAGATATGGCTCTTATAGGCCTTCATTCTCTTTAACTTTCCGTTTCCGGTCTTTTTAAAACGCTTTGCTGCTGCTCTGCTGGTTTTTACTTTAGGCATGATTCTTCCTCCTTAAACTTTGGCTCAGCCAATTTTCTATCGCTTCTCCGATAAGAACATTACAAGGCTTCTCCCCTCTACCTTGGAGGGCTTATCAACCACTGCAATGTCGGAAAGCTTCTCTGCAAATTCTTCCAGGATATGTCTGGAGTTATTCATATGACTCATTTCGCGGCCGCGGAACCGTAAGGTAATCTTTACCTTATTGCCCTTCTGAATGAACTTTCTGGCAGCGGAAACTTTCGTATTCAGGTCGTTTTCCTCAATATTCGGAGACAGACGGACTTCCTTGATCTCGATGACCTTCTGTTTCTTTTTGGCCTCTTTTTCTTTTCTGGCCTGTTCGTAACGGTACTTGCCGTAGTCGATGATCTTGCATACCGGCGGCTTTGCCATCGGAGCGATCTTTACCAGATCCAGTTCCGCTTCTCTCGCAAGCTTCTGTGCTTCCTTGGAAGACATAATTCCAAGCTGCTCGCCGTTTTCGCCAATGAGACGTACTTCTTTGTCTCTGATCTGTTCATTCAACATTAACTCGCTAATAACCAGACACCCCCATCATTTAGATAAAAGTCATTTATTCAGAACCGGTTCGATTTCATTTTGAATTCTTTCTTCGAACTGCTTTGAATAAATACAAAAAGTGGATAGAAGAACTATCCACTTAAAATCCCATTTCTTTTCTTTTTATAAACATATCAAAGAAAAACAATATAGGAACCCGGTCGCTCATGGACGCCAAGGTGAGAGCGGATACTCTTCTTTGTTCTACACAGCTTTTATATAATACCACGCTGTGCCGGTTCTGTCAACTGTTTTTTCTCCCGTAAAACCCTGCCAGATTCTTAAACCGCTATGCTTCTTCATGATACCGGGCCAGGAACTGTCTGGTACGCTCTTCCTTCGGATTCCCGAACACATCGGCCGGCGTGCCGTGCTCCAGGATCCTTCCGTCATCCATGAAGATCACCTGATCGGACACATCTCTGGCAAATGCCATCTCATGGGTCACGATGATCATGGTCATATGCTTCTCCGCCAGCTCCTTCATGACACGGAGTACTTCTCCCGTCAGCTCCGGGTCCAGTGCCGAAGTGGGTTCATCGAAGCAGAGAATGTCCGGCTCCAAAGCAAGGGCTCTCGCAATGGCCACACGCTGGCACTGGCCGCCGGAAAGCTGGTGCGGGTGGTTTTTCATCCGGTCGCCAAGTCCCATCTGCTTTAACAGCTCCTCTGCCTGTGCCTCGATCTCATCGTGGATCTCTTTCTTCTTTTCCTTATAATCCGGCCGTTCCTTTGCCAGAAGCTCCTTCGCCAGCATCACATTTCCAAGGGCTGTGTACTGGGGGAACAGATTAAAGGACTGGAACACCAGACCGAAGTGGAGACGCTTGCGCCGGATCTGAGACTCCTTTGTGGTCATGGGATCTGCCGCATCAAAAAGTGTTTCCCCATTTACCCGAATGATGCCGCCATCGGGCCGTTCCAGGAAGTTCAGACACCGAAGCAGCGTAGTTTTCCCGCTTCCGGAAGAACCGATGATGGACAATGCCTGTCCCTTTTCCATGGAAAAGCTGATATCCTTTAAGACCTCTGTGTCCTCAAATGCCTTGCTGATATGTGTTACCTCTAAAATCGCCATGACTGCCTCCTATCGAAAATAATCCAGTTTCTTTTCCAGCTTTGCAAACAGAACGGTCAGAAGCCCGTTCCAGATCAGATAATACAGAGCCGTAAAGAACAGCGGCCAGATGGCTCCGGAGATCCCGTGGGATCCCTTCATGAATGCCTGTCCTGCCCAGATGATCTCCTGGAGGGCAATGATCCGCGCCAGGGAGGTATCCTTTACCAGCGTGATGATCTCGTTGGACATCGGCGGAACGATCCGCTTGATCATCTGAAGCAGCGTGACCTTAAAAAAGATCTGGCGCTTCGTCATGCCCAGCACAAGACCAGCCTCCTCCTGTCCGGCCGGAACACCCTGGATCCCGCCGCGGTAGATTTCGGAAAAATAGCAGGCATAGTTAAAGATAAAACCGACGGACGCAGCCACAAAACGCCCGGTTTCTCCGCCTCCCCAGATATTGCTCTTCGCCACCAGTCCCGGGAAGTAGTAGATAATCAAGAGCTGGATCATAAGCGGCGTTCCGCGGATAATCCAGACGATCAGTTTGATCAGCCAGCTTAAAGGCTTGAAGCGGGACATGGAACCGAAGGATATCAGAAGTCCCAGGGGCAGTGCCCCGATCAGGGTTACAAAAAATAATTTTAAGGTCTGTAAAAAGCCGACGTTCAGTGCGTTTACAACAACGGGAAGCTGTTCCAGAAATAGTTTCATACGTTCTCCTGTTTTCCGGCGTCTGTCCGAAAGGACGCCAAGGCGGGATACGGCTTTTCCGCATCCCGCTATGACCAACAGAGAGCGGAAAAACCGCTCTCTGCCGAACGCCTGTATTCTTTTCTTTGGATTTCTTACTTCTGCTCGATCAGGGCAGCCTGTACCTTATACGCATCGGCACATTCCTTCATGGAGCCATCTGCATAGCTGTCCTTGAGGAACTGGTTCAGTGCTTCTGCAAGATCGGAACCCTTCCGGAATCCAACGCCGTACTCCTCGGTGCTGAGGCCGACGGTGTAGGTCAGGTTCTCGTAACCGGTTCCCTCACCGACCATGGCTGCTGCCATCAGAGAGTCGATGATGGCCGCATCGGAGGTTCCTGCCGCTACTTCCATCAGGGCATCTGCCTGGGAAGATACGGAAGTATAGGTAAGTCCCATTTCCTTTGCCTGTGCTTCACCGGCGCTTCCGGCTTCTGCTGCAAAGGAAAGCTCTTTAATGCTGTCCTCGGTCTGGTACTGATCTGCCTTGTCGCCGGGCACGATCACGATCTGTGCATTGTTTAAGTAAGCATTGGAGCACTCCATGGCACTCTTTACTTCATCCGTCAGTGTCATACCGTTCCATACGCAGTCAATGGTCTTTCCGTCCAGCTCCAGGATCTTGTTGTCCCAGTCGATCACAACAAACTCGGCATCTACGCCAAGGCTCTCGGCAAAGGCCTTTGCCATATCTGCATCAAAGCCGATCCACTCGCCGCTCTCATTCTGATAATCCATGGGCTCAAACTCGGTAATACCAACCACCAGCTTGCCTTTTTCCTTTACATAATCCACATCGCTTCCATCTTCGGAAGAAGCTTTGCTTGTTCCGGCAGCCTCGGTCTCCTCTTTCTTCGTCTCTTCTGCACTTGTTTCTGCTTTTGTTTCCTTTGCTGCAGCTGTCGTCTCACTGCTCTTTGTTCCGCCGCAGGCTGCCATAGAAAGAACCATTGCCGCCGCCAGCAGACATACCATTACTTTTTTCATCATAACGTCTCCTCGCACTTTCTGAACTGTCATGCTTCTGAATGTCATTCGAAGCAATATCATGGTAGTATATTATCAATTTACCACGATAAAGTCAAGTGGGAATTTATTTTTTCTTTTTCATGCCGGCAGTTCTCTATCTGTTTTCCGCTTCTCATCTGTCCCAGCAGGTCTTTTTATCCTCTTCTGTAATGGACCGGATAACTCGGCAGGGATTTCCGACTGCTACTGAATTGTCCGGAATATCCTTGACGACAACGCTGCCGCCTCCGATCACCACGTTACTTCCGATGGTTACGCCGGGCATCACCTGAACTCCGGCGCCGATCCATACATTGTCTCCCACCGTAATGGGATATGCATACTCCAGCCCCTGATTCCGGCGTTCAAAATCAATGGGGTGGCCGGCGGTATAGAACCCGCAGTCCGGTGCGATGAACACATGATCACCAAAGGTCACCTTCGCCCCGTCAAGAATCACCGTGTTGTGATTGGCAAAGAAATCTTCCCCGATTTCAATGTTATAGCCGTAATCGCACCAGAACGGTGCCACAATACAGAATCTGTTCTTTGTCTGCCCCAGCAGCCGCTTTATAAGCTCCTGCTGTCCGTTTTCATCGGACGGGCGAAGCTGATTGAACTCATAACAAAGCTCCTTTGCCCCGGCTCTTTCCTTCAGCAGCTCCCTGTCGTTATTTGCGTCATAAAGCATTTGTCTCTGCATTTTTTCTTTCTCGGTCATCCGGCTTCATTCCTTTTTCTTTTCTTTCCAATACGGATTTCTGCAAAACGAGGAGCCTTTCGGCTCCCCGTTTCGTCCGTTTTTCCTTCTACCGCTTCTGGTAGCTGGTACATTCGGTCTGTGACGCATGCTTCGCCTGATGGCCGGCAATGGCGATTTCCTTTGCCGAGCATTCATGGTTCTCGTTGTAAACGCAGCTTACGGCGTCACAGGAAACGCCGATACTGCGGCTGGGAGTTCCCGCATGGTTCGATGCACAGCCGCAGCCGCTTTCTTTAAAGCTGGCGCAGCAGGTATCGCTGCAGTGGCAGGCGTTGGCACCATCCACCTGGATATCTCCCTTACAGCAGTATCGGTCTGAATTATAGGCGCAGTGTTCTGCGCTGCAGGTCAGATCAGTCATGACAATCCCTCCTTTTTTCGTTTTCGGAAATAGTCTGTGCTGATCTGAAACTTTTATACCTCTTTTTTCAGTTCAAAACCGTTCCTGTCCTGCCTGCGTTTAGTTTTCTTCCTTTTTGTCCGCAGTCTTGTTCTCTTTGTTTTTGATCTCCTCAGTCACATCAGCGATGAACTGCTCCAGAGATTTCTGTCCCTCGTCACCGTTCCAGCGGCTTCTTACCGAAACCTTGCCCTCGGCAGCCTCTTTTTCGCCAACAACCAGCATGTAGGGCAGCTTCTTTAACTGTGCTTCTCGGATCTTGTAGCCGATCTTCTCGGACTTGGTATCTACGTCCACCCGGACTCCTGCGTCGGTCAGTGCCGCAGCAACCTTCTGTGCGTAATCCAGATACTTGTCGGAGATGGGCAGAACACGTACCTGAACAGGCGCCAGCCAGGTCGGGAAGGCACCGGCAAAATGCTCGATCAGGATACCGATGAAACGCTCGATGGAGCCGAATGCAACACGGTGGATCATGATGGGACGATGCGGTGCACCGTCTGCACCAATATATTCGCACTCAAATCTCTGAGGCAGCTGGAAATCAAGCTGGATGGTACCGCACTGCCAGGTTCTTCCGATGGAATCCTCCAGATGGAAATCGATCTTGGGACCATAGAACGCACCGTCGCCCTCGTTTACCACATAATCCAGGCCAAGGTCATCCAGCGCGCCGCGCAGGCCTTCCGTTGCTACTTCCCAGTCCTCATCGCTTCCCATGCTGTTTTCAGGCCGTGTAGACAGCTCCACATGATACTTAAATCCGAACAGGCTGTAAACCTCATCGATGAGCTTTGCAACACCCTTGATCTCGGAACGGATCTGTTCGGGCATCATGAAGATATGCGCATCGTCCTGAGTGAAGCAGCGCACACGCATCAGTCCGTGGAGCTGGCCGGACTTCTCATGTCTGTGAACCAGACCGAGTTCGCCCATGCGAAGGGGAAGATCACGGTAGGAACGGGGCTCGGACTTGTAAACCAGAATGCCGCCGGGACAGTTCATGGGCTTGATGGCATAGTCCTGATCATCGATCACAGTAGTATACATGTTTTCCTTATAATGATCCCAGTGGCCGGAGGTTTCCCACAGATGACGGTTCAGAATAATGGGAGTGGAAATCTCCACGTAGCCGTTCTTTCTGTGGATCTCTCTCCAGTAATCCAGAAGCGTATTCTTTAATACCATACCGTTGGGCAGGAAGAAGGGGAAGCCGGGGCCTTCGTCGCTCATCATAAACAGGCCAAGCTCTTTTCCAAGCTTTCTGTGGTCACGCTTCTTTGCCTCCTCGATCCGCTGGAGGTATTCCTCCAGATCGGCTTTCTTTGTGAAGGCGGTACCGTAGATTCTGGTAAGCATCTTATTCTTTTCGCTGCCTCTCCAGTAAGCGCCTGCCAGACTGGTCAGCTTGAAGGCCTTTATCGGCTTTGTTGTCATCAGATGAGGACCGGCACACAGATCGGTGAACTCACCCTGCTCATAAAAGCTGATCTCTGCATCTTCGGGAAGATCCTCGATCAGTTCCACCTTATAGGGCTCCTCTTTTTCTTTCATGAATGCCAGTGCCTTATCTCTGGGCAGTGTGAACCGCTTTAAAGGAAGCGCTTCCTTCACGATTTTCTTCATCTCTGCCTCGATCTTGGTCAGATCCTCGGCAGTAAACGGTGTCTCACTGTCAATATCATAATAAAAACCGTCTGCAATGGAAGGACCGATAGCCAGCTTTACCTGCGGGTACAGACGCTTGATGGCCTGAGCCATGATATGTGACGCGGTGTGACGAAACGCTGCCTTTCCGTCCTCATCGTCAAAGGTCAGAATATTTACGGCACAGTCCTTGTCCACAACGGTACGAAGGTCTACGGTCTCTCCGTCTACCTGGCCTGCACAGGCCACTCTCGCCAGTCCTTCGCTTAAATCTGCTGCAATGTCGATAATCGCTTTCGGTTCGCTGTATTCTTTTACCGAACCATCCTTCAATGTGATCTTCATAATGTTCTCCTTTCCGCATCTCCCATAACCGCTGTTATGGGAAACAAAAATCCCTCATTACACAGTATCTGCATAATGAGGGACGAATTATCAGTTAATCCGCGGTTCCACCCTATTTGATTCCGGGAATCCACTTATTCGGCGGTAACGGCGCCTGCCGGGCTTGATTAGAGCCGCTCCGAGCTGGTCTTCACATACGGTTTCGTAAGGGTTCACACCATATTCCCTCTCTCTGAACGGTTCCGTATCCTACTCTTCTCATCTTCGTTTTTTCTGTTCTGAATTGAATCTTCACCTATTATAAGCACAGCATGTTCATTTGTCAAGGCTAAAGAATCGATTCTTCCGGAGCAAAAAATTCCCTTTCCAGAAGCTCTGCCGCAAACCGTACCAGCTCCGGGCAGGGCCGCTTCTTATAATAGCTTTCTGTCCGAAGAGAGGGCGCCGCTTCTTCTTTTTTCCGTCCTGTTTCCATGCCAAGAAGCTCCGCGCAGACGATGCTTCCCTGTGCCTCCTCAAAGGCCGATGCCAGCTTCCGCATCCGGCTGTAGTTTTCCGTCTTGGCCTTCTGGTTTTCCGGGTCGGTATTTCCGCACTCCAGTCCGCAGACCAGCGCCATGCCGGACACTGCACCGCATACCTGGCGCAGCCGCCCCAGGCCGCCTCCAAAGGAGCAGGAAAGCTTTAACGCCATTTCTTCATCGATGCCGTAATGATCGGCAAAAGCAAGGAATACCGACTGGCAGCAGTTAAAGCCCTTTCGAAAGTTCTCCTCTGCACGATCTGCCCGATTTTGATCCATCTCACCGGTTCCTTCCATTTTTACTTTTACAGACATGTCTCCGCTACCTTCCGGATGTATTCCGGTGTGGTTCCGCAGCAGCCACCGATGATCCTCGCTCCTGCTTCCACCAGAACCTTCATATACTTCGCATACTCGTCCGGCCCCATGGGATAGATGGCTTCCCCTTTGTCGCTGATCGTAGGCATTCCGGCGTTGGGAATGGCAATAACGGGAATATCTACCCGTTCTTTCATATTCCGCACTACGGATTCTAACTTATCCGGACCGGTAGAACAGTTGATCCCCACCGCGTCAGCTCCCATTTCCGCCAGCGTCTCCACAGCATCAAAAATATTTCCGCCATAAAACAGACTTCCGTCTGATTCAATGGTCAGGGCACAGCAGATCGGAAGATCGCAGACGGAACGGCAGGCCTCCACCGCCGCCATGGTCTCCTCCAGCCCCAGCATAGTCGCCGCAGTCACGTAATCGGCGCCGCCCTCGGCAATGATGGAGATCTGCTCCTCATAAGCATCCAGCAGCCGTCCGTAATCCTCATCAATCCGGCTTGTGGTAGTTACACTGGCATTTAAATAAATCCCCTCCCGCACGGTTTCTCTTCCGATCTGCATTAACGTACTGTTGATCTCCCGCGTCTGATCCTGTAATCCGTGACGGGTTAAATTGATCCGGTTTGCCGTAAAGGTCGGCACGCTGATCACCTGGGAACCTGCGTCCATATAAGCATGCTTCAGATCAATGATCACCTGCGGGTGGTCACAGATCCATTTTTCGGTGCAGACTCCCTTCGGCATTCCGGCCTTCATCATATTAGAACCCGTGGCTCCGTCTCCCAGTAAAATCCCCTCGGATGTTCTTTTTTTAAATTCTTCTCTTGTCATGATACTCCTGTTCTCCGTCTGTTCTTTTCCTCGCGTTTTTCCTGCTTTGTTTTACAGACATACCTCCGCTACCTTCCGAATATATTCCGGTGTGGTTCCGCAGCAGCCGCCGATGATCCCGGCTCCTGCCGCCACCAGATTCTTCATATAACCGGCAAACTCATCCGGTTCCATGGAATAAACGGCCTCTCCAGTTGCCGTAATGGTGGGCATTCCGGCATTAGGCTTTGCAATGATGGGGATATCCACCGTCTGCTTCAAATTTTTGATGACCGATTCCAGACGATCCGGACCGGTGGAGCAGTTGATCCCCACTGCGTCCGCGCCCATCTCTGCCAGTGCCGCTGCCGCCTCAAATACATTTCCGCCAAAGAACAGGCTTCCATCGGATTCAATCGTCATGGAGCAGAAGATCGGCAGATCCGAAGCCTGTCGGCATGCCTCCAGAGCCGCCATGGTCTCGTCGAGTCCAAGCATGGTTTCCGCCATGATAAAATCCACTCCGGCTTTATCCAGGATCTCGATCTGTTCCCGGTAAGCATCCAGAAGCGTTCCGTAATCCTCATCTACTTTTCCTGTGGTCGTCATATCGCCGCCCACATAAACGCCTTCTCCTACTGCTGCCTTTGTGATCCCGACCAGTGCCTCATTTAACTCCCGCACCTGGCCATCCAGGCCATGACCTTTTAAATTGATCCGGTTTGCAGAAAAAGTCGGTGCCAGCACACACTGTGAACCTGCATCCTTATAAGCTCTCTGCAGGCGGATCATCACATCACGGTGTCCGCAGACCCACTGTTCCGTGCAGACGCCCTTGGGCATTCCCGCTTTCATCAGATTGGAGCCGGTCGCTCCGTCCAGCAATAATACGCCCTTTTCTGTCAATGTCCGAAATTCTTCTCTTGTCATAATCTGTCTCCTTTTCACGGGCATCTATGTTCCACAATGTTATGATTTGATCCCGGATTGCTCCGTACTTCGTACTCACACAGCCCCGGTATCTTTATCATTATAATCAGTTCCTGCCAAAGCCGCAAGGGTTCATTGACATTCCCTGCATTTTGCCTTATTCTATTTTTCAGAAAACACCCGGTCTTCAAATGAAACAGCTGTCTCATTCCGGGATTTCATATTTATGAAGCCTCATTTTAACCTTTCTGAAAGGAGCGCGCCATGTACGCCGATTCCCACCTTCATACCGCCTTTTCCGGTGATTCCGAGACACCGCCTGCCGCCCAGATCGAACAGGCTATCCGCCTTGGCATGAAGACTCTCTGTATCACCGACCACCAGGATTTTGATTATCCGCCCTGCGAAAGTGAATTTTTATTCGATACCGCTTCCTACTTCGAGAAACTGTCCTCCTTAAAGGACTATTACAGTGCTCGGATCGACCTGCGGATCGGTGTGGAGCTAGGGCTCCAGCCAAAACCGCTTTCTGTGGATCTTCCCTCTTACGCCGCCGCCTGGCCCTTTGACTTTATCATCGGCTCCACCCACGTCTGCAGCGGAAAAGATCCATACTACCCCGATTTTTACGAAGGACGGACCGAATCGGAAGCCTACCGGGCCTATTTTGAAGATGAACTGAAAAATGTTCAGATGTACGACTGCTTCGACAGCGCCGGACACCTGGATTATGTGGTGCGCTACGGTCCCAGCAAAAACCAGAATTACTCTTATCACGCTTACGCCGATATACTGGATGAGATTCTGAAAGCACTGATCTCAAAAGGAAAAGCCATAGAGTGCAACACTGCCGGGTTCAAGGCAGGCCTTGGCCATCCACACCCCACCGAAGACGTCCTGCGGCGCTACCGGGAACTGGGCGGCGAGCTTCTTACTCTCGGCTCCGATGCCCACCAGACCGAACACCTCGGATACGAATTTCGGAAGACCGGCGAACTGTTAAAAAGCCTCGGCTTCCGCTATTATACCATCTATCGAAACCGAAGGCCGGAATTTCTTCCCCTGTAATAATCGAAAAACAGCCGACGGTGCTTTACAAACACAGTAGTTTTGGTATATAATCAGCGGTGGTCTGCGGACGCAGCGAAACACATTTTATGCGTTCTCTGTGTCTGCATTTTTTGTGTCATCGGACATTCCGGCGGAATTGGAATTCTCCGAAACACAAGATAACAATATATAAATCTGCACCGTCTCATACCGGTGCCACTTACGGAGGAAGAGCTATGAAAATGATCTACAATGTAGACGACAAGCCTAAGTTCGGACAGCTCGTGATCTTTGCGATCCAGCAGCTCCTTGCGATTATGGCTGCAACCCTGGTCGTTCCCGTTATCATTAACGGAAATGCCGGACTCACCGGCGAGGATGCCATGAGTACCGCCGCTGCTTTATTCGGTGCCGGAATCGGAACCATTGTTTATATCTTATTTACCAAGCGGAAAAGCCCGGTATTCTTAGGCTCTTCCTTCGCCTTTATCGGCTCCATGAGTGCCGCATTCGCCGGTGCTGCCAGCGTCTCCTTGGGATATGCCGGACTGCTCATCGGTGCTGTGCTCGCCGGGCTCGTTTATGTGGTCATCGCTATCATCGTAAAATTTGTCGGCGTTGAATGGATCAACCGGTTAATGCCCCCTGTGGTAATCGGACCGACCGTTTCCATTATCGGTCTTTCCCTGGCAGCCAACGCCGTCGGTGATCTTCAGACTGTCAACGTAGAAGGCGGCGCAACCAACCTTGCCGTTCTCTGCGGTATCATCGCCCTGATTGTAACCACCATCTGCTCCACCTACGGAAAGAAGATGGCAAAGCTGATCCCCTTCATCATCGGTATTTTATGCGGCTATGCCGTGGCCGGTATTCTCACCGGGATTGGTTATGCAGCCGGAATCGATGCTTTAAAGATCACCAACTTTGCTCCCATCAGCGGACTTGTGGCAGACGGCGTGAACGTTTCCACCTTCTTCACCGTTCCCAGCTTCACCTTCTTACATGCCCTGGGCGGATTTAAGGAAGTGGATGGCGCTTACATCGGCACCGTTGCCGCAGCTTACGTTCCCGTTGCCCTGGTTGTATTTGCCGAGCATATTGCCGATCATAAGAATATTTCCTCCATCATCGAAAAAGACCTTCTGAAGGATCCCGGTCTTTCCAGAACCCTTCTCGGTGACGGAATCGGTTCCATGGCCGGTGCATTTTTCGGCGGCTGCCCCAACACCACCTACGGAGAATCCGTTGCCTGCGTAGCCATTACCAGAAATGCTTCCGTAGCAACTCTGGTCGCAACTGCCATCGGCGCGATCCTGATCTCCTTCCTGTCCCCGTTCGTGGCCTTTGTAAACTCCATCCCCTCCTGCGTCATGGGTGGTGTCTGCATGGCACTGTACGGCTTCATCGCAGTCAGCGGCTTAAAGATGGTACAGACGGTAGATCTGAATGCAAACCGGAATCTCTTCGTTGTTTCCGCAATCCTCATTTCCGGAATCGGCGGACTTACCCTGAACTTCGGAAAGATCTCCATTACCGCCGTTGCTTCTTCCCTGATCCTGGGCATCATCATCAACCTGATCCTGTCCGGCGAGAAGACCGGAGAAGACGCCGAGTAAAACCGTTCAAATTAGGACAACTTTAAACTTTACTGAAACATCAGCAATTTGAAAGCCCCGCCTGCGGCTCACCAAGAGTCTGCAGACGGGGCTTTTTCTTCGATCATCGTTCCGATTTCTGTTTTTTCGCCGCTTCATTGGTATCGATGGAATCCTTAAAGACAAAGAACCGGTCATATAAAAATTCCAGGACAAAATTCATGACCATGTTGAGCACTGTCACCAGATACTCGTTCCAGTGCAGTCCCTCCGCCAGATAATTTCCGAGAAGCGTGGACACCGGCGTAAATACCACATAAAACAGCGCCACCTTCATCATGGCCACCGGAATATTGTTGGCCGACTGGAAGGTATAACGGCGGTTCAGGGTGAAGTTCCAGAGCACCGACAGCACCAGTGCGATCAGATAGCTGGGCCAGTAGCTCCAGCCGGTCAGCTCATTGAGCAGGCTGAACACCACGATCTCGATGACGCCTGCCGAGATGGAAAAGCATAAAAACTTCAGGGATCGAAGCAGCTCTTTCTTTTTATTTCCTGCCATCAGTTCTCCTTTCTCCGCGCCCGTTCCAGCTCCCGGTAATTTTTCTTATTGGAGCGGTACAGACGGCAGAACACCTTATAATACCGGTCGTATATGGCCTTTGTCTCCATATTGGGTGTAAAACGGCCGGTAACTCTTATGAAGTCCCCCACTTTATCCAGAGACGGAATAATTCCGAGACCGACGCCTACCACTGCCGCCGCACCCACGGCACCTACGTTCTGGGGGCTTTCCACCACCTCCACTGCATGGCCGGTGATATCCGAAAGGATCTGTGCCGTCACGGGCGATAAGGCTCCGCCGCCCACAAACCGAATGGTGTCCGCGGTTTTTAACTTCCGCTTCTGGCACTCCAGCATCCACCTGAGATGATAGCAGATCCCCTCCAGTACAGCCCGGATCAACTCTGTTTTACCCGTCTCCAGCCGCACGCCGAAAAACATGCCGGCCGCTGTCGGATCCTCAAAGGGACAACGGTTTCCGTGAAGCCAGGGCGTAAAGATCACGCCGCCGGATCCTGGCTCCGCCTTTTTGATGGTCTCGGTCAGATAATCGTACAGACTGGTGTAAACCGCCTCATGGCCCTCGGACACATCATGCTTTTCCAGATAGATACCGATCTCATCCAGCGCCAGATGATCCTTCACCCACTCCAGACATTTTCCGGCCGTCTCCATCTCCGCAAAATAATTGTATTTTCCGGCCGATGCCCCGACAATGGCTGCGATCATGGCCGTCACATCCACCATCTGGCGGTCGGTCACCGTAGTCACCCAGCCGGAGGTTCCGCAGTACATATGGGTATCGCCCACATTGACACAGCCGGCCCCCACGCCGATCAGAGACGCATCTCCGCCTCCGCCGAACACGGGAATACCGGCGGGAAGTCCCAGCTCTCCCGCTGCCGTCTCCGACAGGACGCCGGCCTGATCCTCGGAACGAATGATCCGCGGCAGATGCTCCATATGGATTCCGAACATCCGGCAGAGAGGCTCGCTCCACGCTTTCTTTTTCGTGTCATACAACAGCGTCGCATAAGCGGAATCCTCTGTCATGATACAGTTTCCCGTTGCCCGGCAGATCAGATACTCCTTCACGTCCAGCCACTTGTCGGCGCGTTTGAAATTCTCCGGCTCATGGGCCTCGATCCACTTGTATTTCCACATGGGATCCTTCACGCTGCTGGACACCGCCCCGGTGATCCGAAGGCTCTTCAATAGCTTCCATACGTTTGCTCCGGCGATCTGAATGCCGTGTGCAATGCCCTTTTTGATCTCCTCCGAGGCACGCTGATCCATGTAGCTCATGGGACGGCGCACCGGTTTTCCCTCTTTGTCCACCAGCACAATGCCCTGCATCTGGGAACAGAAGGACAGCCCCTTGATCTGCTCCGGGCGGATCTCGGTCTTTTCAAAGACCTGCACCGTAGTGCGGCACATGGCTTCCCACCACTCATCCGCGTCCTGCTCGGCGCCGCCGTTTTCCATGATATAAAGGCCGTAACCGCCGCTGGCAGCCTCCAGAAGCGTGATCTTTTCATCGATCCGGAACAGACAGGTTTTCACTCCCGTTGTCCCGATATCATACGCCAGTACATATGCCATACTTATCCCTCCCTGTGAGTGATCTGGGACTGCTCCAGCGTAAACGCTGATTCCAGAAATTTTAACAGTTCTCTCCGCACACGCTCGTCCTGCCCGAAGATCTCCGGCCCGCAGTAAACGGCCAGCCGTTCCCGGTAATAATCACAGCCGTAGCTGAAATGGAGCATCATCAGCAGGTTGTCGAAGAAGAAGGCGAACAGCTCCGGATCCAGATCCCGGCGCACCGTTCCGTCCTGCTTTGCGATCTCGATGAACCTGGTATAAACTGCGGCAGACGCACTCTCGATCTCCGCCGCCAGCCGCTTCGCATACACCCGCCCGCTGCTGGTCGTCAGCTCATGGTACATCCGGATATGATCCCGGTGGGTCCTGGCAAACTGCTGGGCACAGGCGATGAGCCGGTCTGCATAATGGAGCAGCTTATCCGGCGTCCCCGTCACCTCGTTGAGGCACCGGTTCAGCTCCCCCAGGCTTTTCCGCACGCAGGCCAGGAAGAAATCTTCCTTATCGGCATAATACTTATACAGCACGCCGACGCTGATCCCGGCCCGCGCCGCAATGGTGCCCATGCCGGCTCCGGAAAAACCATGATCGGCAAACTCCGAGATCCCGGCCTCCAGGATCTCCTCCAGCTTTTCATCGGTCAGCTTTTTCAGCATTTCCCCTCTCCTTCTGCCTGGAATATTTTTTCTGATAGATCACCCGCTGAAGAAGGCAGTCCGGGTAGGACAGCGGAGCTGCGCCGTGCTTTCGTCCGTACAAAGCCGCTTCGCAGCCCTTTTCCAGGATTGTCCGTACCGCCAGCGCATCGTCTGCCGTCATGCCGCCGCAGATGGCTCCGCCGTCGGAAAAGAGCAGGGCGTTTTTCCCCTTCATGGCCCTCGCCGCCAAGGCAGGCGTCTGCTTCATGCCTGCCACTACGCAATCCACCTCGGTTCCCGCGATCTGCGCCAGATCGTCCAGATACGGCTTTAACGGTTTTCCGCTTCTCACGATCCGCTCCGCCAGCGGCGACTGAAGGCTCACCAGATAAGAAAGCCCCGTTGCCCGGTAGATGGCCGCATGAACCGCAGCCTCCTCACAGATTCCCTCCGGCAGCCTTTTCAGGGAATAAATCTTCGTTTCCCCGTCTTTGGAAAACCGGAATTTCTCCCCGGAGCGCTGGCTTCTTCCGTAATCCGTAACTTCTCCCGTTTCCGACCATGCCTCCGCGCCAAGGGTCTTTTCCGCCTGTTCCTTACAGATCCGCTCCAGCCGCTTTGCCACGGCAAAGGCCGTCTCCATATCCGAGCCCAGACAAAGCGCCCCGTGATTTTTCATGAGCACTGCCTGCGCCTCCGGGTGCTCCTCCAGTGCACCTGCCACCGCCAGTCTGAGGGTATTGGTGGACGGAAGTCCGTAGGCCGCACAGGGCACACAGCCGCCCAGTACCGAATCGGACAGGCCGGTAATGGACTCGCCGGTCACTCCCACTGCCGATGCATGATCCTGATGGGTATGGATCACAAAATCCACCGCCGGCCGCAGACGGTAAGCATCCGCATGGATCCCCTTTTCGCTGGAGGGCTTTTCCGTCCCCTCATAGGAACAGTCCCCGATCTGCACCACCACAAGATCCTCCGGCTTCATATCCTCATAGCCCCGGCCGCTTGGTGTGATCACAAAGGCCTGATCGGAGATCCTGGCACTGATATTTCCCCAGGTTCTTGCCGTCAGTCCCGCCTCCAGAAGCCGGTGTCCCGCACGGACCACCAGCTCCCTTGCTTCCTTTTCCTGATATGCCATATCCTGCCTCCGATCAGACGTCAAGCCGTCCGCAGTTCGCGAATACCCGCTCGAATCTGGACAGCACATCATCGATCATCTCTTCATTGTATGCCGCGCTGGTATACAGTCTGGAGCCAGCCAGGGTCACGATGCCCTCTGCCATATAGGCCGCACCGATATGCTCCATCTCCTTCTGGCGGATTCCGGTCTGCTTGAGCACGCCGGGGATCGTCCAGGGCTTCTTCCAGTTAACAGCAAAGTGCATGGTTCCCACGCTGTCCAAATGGCAGATAGAACCCTGATTGAAGGCCACAAAGGGCAGATCGTATTTCCGGATCAGCTTCTGGAGTCCCTGGGTCAGACGGTCGCCCATGCGTCCGGCCTGTTCACAGGCATTGGTCCGCTCGATCTCGCACAGCGTATAATAACCGGCCACGCAGGAAATGGGAGTTGCCGCCATGGTCCCACCGCACATGGCCTTGGACACCTTCTTTCCGGAGGAGTCCAGACCGGCGCCCAGATGTGCCATGCACTCCTCATGTCCGCCGACACCGCCTGCTCCGGGATAGCCGCCTGCCACGATCTTTCCGAATACGGTCAGGTCGGGATCCACGCCAAAGTAGCTCTGCGCTCCGCCGGGTCCGATCCGGAAACCGGTTACGACCTCATCGAAGATCAGCAGTGCGCCATATTTATGAGCCAGATACTCGGCGCCGCGGATAAACTTCTTTGTCACCGGTCTTGTTCCGCTCTCCGGTCCCACCGGCTCAATGTAAACAGCCGCCGTTCCGCCGGTGAGCTGGTTCTTCTTCAGCTTTGCCTCCAGGTCCTCCAGGCTTCCAGGGAAGAATTCATCGGTGTGCTTAAATACAAAGCCGGGAACACCCTTGGACATGAGGCTCTTCGTTCCGGGCACACGCATGCCGTAGGCTAACTGATCGGACCAGCCGTGGTAGCCGCCGCCCATCTTCAGGATATTTTTCTTCCCTGTAGTCAGTCTGGCGATCCGCGCCGCACACATGCAGGCTTCCGTACCGGATCCCAGCATACGGAATTTCTTCACCGACGGAACCATCTCCGAAATCTTCTTTGCCAGCTTGTATTCATATTCATGGAACAGGCCGGTGGAAGGGCCGCAGGTGTTCAGAAGCTCGATCACCTTGTCCCGCACCGCCGGAGGATTGCTTCCCAAGATCGTCGGGCCGCCCGCCTGCAGCAGGTCATAATACCAGTTGCCGTCGATGTCATAGAGCTTTGCACCCTCTGCCTTTTCGATCACAATGGGGAAGGGATAGTTGAACGCCAGGTTGTGCTGCACGCCGCCGGGGATCACCTGTTTTGCCTCCTCGATCATCTCCTTGGATTTCGCACACTTCTTGTCAAAATAATTGTCCACATAGTCCTTCAACTTGTCCGGCTTCACCGAGTAAACCGGCTTTTTGATCAGCGCGTCCAGCTGCTTTGTCACAGCCTCCGCATCCAGGTACTTGTCGATTGCAAATCCATTGTATGCCATAGAAATCCTCCTTTTCTCTCCTGCACGGAGCTCTGTCTCCGCTTGTGAATTATCATTCACATCATATCTTGATTTTACTATCCAGACGGGACACCGTCAAGAAAAAACAGGGCTGAGGAGCCGCATATCGCCCCAATAAATGCTGGATAACCATTTGTGACGCCGCGAAAAATTTTTCTCGTGCTTGACATTCCGGCCGCTTGCGGGTAGAATAGTAGAGTATGACTTGGAGACGTATCGAAGTGGTCATAACGAGCTCGACTCGAAATCGAGTTGCCCTCCGGGGCACGTGGGTTCAAATCCCACCGTCTCCGCGCGAAAAAACCTGTACACATGTTGTACAGGCTTTTTCTTTTTCTATAACTATTTTTTACCGCACAAAGTTGGTCCTTGTGGGGGCATCCAGTACGGGATGCTCGATGCCGTTCTTCTTTCCAAGCTCGATACAGCGGAGGATCCATGCCATATTCCTTGCCAGGGTCTCCATGGTTTCCATACCCTCCAGATCCTGTTTTGCCTCTTCGCCATTATGCCCATGAACACTGTTCCAGTAGGTGGATGAAACGACAGGCATGTTGGAAATGGTCATGTACTTGTTGATCTGATCGAAGGTTGCGGACAGACCGCCGCGTCTTGCACAGACTACGGAAGCAGCAGGCTTGAACTGAAACAGCTTTCCGCCGGCATAAAAGGCTCGATCCATGAATGCTGTCATGAAACCGGATGCGGATGCGAAATGCACCGGCGTTCCGAAAATAAATCCATCTGCCGTCTCTGCCTTTTCCAGAGCTTCATTGACCGTATCATGGAAGGCGCAGCGATTGTTGCCCTTCTTTTTACAGACCCTGCAGTCGATACAGGTCGTTTCTATCTTTCCTACATGAAAAATCTCTGCTTCGATCCCGAGACTTTCCAGAGTATCCGCCACCTTTTTCAGCGCGGTGTACGTGGTTCCTCTTTCGTGAGGGCTTCCGTTGATCAGTAATACCTTCATATTGCCGCCTCCTTATATTTATTTTCAGAAAGGCCAAAAACCGTTTTACAGGCATGCCTGCGCCGGATCTTTGGCCCTTTCCTTTTGCTCTTCGCTTTTATTTATTGATCGATGCACGCTTTCTCATTCTGGAATCGAGAATCTTCTTTCTCAGACGCAGATGCTCCGGTGTTACCTCAAGAAGCTCATCGGTGTCGATGAAATCCAGTGCCTGCTCCAGGCTCATGATCACCGGCGGCACCAGCTTCAGTGCATCATCAGAACCAGAGGAACGGGTATTGGTCAGATGCTTCGTCTTGCAGACATTGACCTCGATATCCTCCGTCTTGGGGCTTGTTCCCACAACCATACCGGCATAAACCTTTTCGCCGGGCCCGATAAACAGATTTCCGCGCTCCTGGGCATTGAACAGACCGTAGGTTACGCTCTCGCCGGTTTCAAACGCGATCAGAGAACCCTGGCGACGGTACTGGATATCGCCCTTATAAGGTGCATAACCATCGAACAGCTGGTTCATGATACCGTTGCCTTTCGTGTCAGTCATGAAATCGCCGCGGTATCCGATCAGTCCGCGGGAAGGAATGGAAAACTCCATTCTGGTGTAGCCGGTTCCCGACGGAGACATGCCCTGCAGCTCGCCCTTTCGGAGGGACAGCTTCTGGATCACCGTACCGGAAAACTCCTCGGGTACATCAATGTAAACAAGCTCCATGGGCTCCAGCTTTCTGCCCTTTTCATCCTGCTTGTAAATAACCTCTGCTTTGCTTACCGCAAACTCATAGCCCTCGCGGCGCATATTTTCGATCAGTACGGAAAGATGAAGCTCACCGCGGCCGGAAACCTTGAACCGGTCCGCATCCTCCGTTTCCTCCACCCGGAGGCTCACATCGGTATTCAGCTCACGGAACAGACGGTCACGCAGATGACGGGAGGTTACATACTTGCCCTCCTGGCCTGCCAGAGGACTGTCATTGACCATAAAGTGCATGGCAATGGTCGGCTCGGAGATCTTCTGGAACGGGATCGCCACCGGATTCTCCGGAGAGCAGAGCGTATCTCCGATATGAAGATCCGCAATACCGGAAATCGCCACGATGGAACCGATTCCTGCCTCTGTTACCTCCACCTTATCCAGACCGTCAAACTCATATAGACGGCTTACCTTTACCTTTTTGAATTTATCGGGGTCATGATGGTTTACCAGCGCAACCTCCTGGTTTACCTTAATGCTTCCGTTGTCTACCTTGCCGACACCGATCCGTCCCACATATTCATTATAATCGATCGTACTGATCAGGATCTGGGTATCTGCCTCCGGATCACCCTCCGGTGCCGGGATATGCTCCAGAATTGTATCAAACAGGGGCTTCATATCCTTCTTCTCGTCATCCAGCTCTAGAGTCGCATAGCCACCCTTTGCGGAAGCATAGACGAAGGGACAGTCAAGCTGCTCATCGGACGCATCCAGCTCCAGAAGAAGCTCCAGAACCTCATCGATGACCTCCTTCGGCCTTGCCTCCGGACGGTCGATCTTGTTAATGCATACAATGACGGAAAGATCCAGATCCAGTGCCTTCTGAAGCACAAACTTGGTCTGGGGCATGGGTCCCTCAAACGCATCTACCACCAGGATTACGCCGTTTACCATCTTTAACACACGTTCTACCTCGCCGCCGAAGTCCGCATGTCCGGGGGTGTCGATGATATTGATCTTTACATCTTTATACGTTACTGCCGTATTCTTGGACAGGATTGTGATTCCACGTTCACGCTCGATGTCATTGGAATCCATGACACGCTCCACCACTTCCTGGTTGGCACGGAATACACCGCTCTGCTTCAGCAGCTCATCCACCAGCGTTGTCTTGCCATGGTCAACATGGGCAATGATCGCAATGTTTCTTACATCTTCTCGTTTCGTCCTCATGATTCTCTCCGCTTTCCCTTTCTGTTTCTCAGGTTCTATGTCTGTCGTTACGTTCTCATTTACACATCTTCCTATATTAGCACACTCTGTCAAGGGATTGCAAGAAAATTTTAAAGATAATACACGCAGGAGCCCCACCCACCTGCTCCAACCGGCTCCAATCGGAAGTCGCCTCTGGATCATGTGGGCAGTGGGGCTCCTGCTGTACTTATCGGCTAGCAGAGCAGGGCAATAACAATTTGGGCGACCGCTCTCGCTCAACCCTCGCGGCCAGCGGCACATAACCTTCGCCAGTCGCTATTCACTCCGTCTCAGGAAGTGCCAGGGCTCGGGACGTCCCCTCTGCAGCCGATATGCACGCTTCCGGCTGTTTGAAAGCCTATCCTGGGCAGTGGAACTCCTGCTGTGCTTATCGGTCGGCAGGTAAGGCAATAATAATTCGGGATATCGCGGATCCACTGCCCAGACCAGCCAGAGGCAACTAGTGCATGTGCCGGTTGGCTGGCCTGGGTGGAGCCGCGGCAGAATAAAATCGTTACACTCGGGACATACCCGCCTGCTTAACTGTTTCGAATGTGTACATCGACCTGCCCATAAGGAATCTCGATTCCGGCGTCGTCCAGTGCCTCTTTGATGGCTTCGGTGATGCGCCATCTGCATTTCCAGTATTCATCGGTCTTGACCCACATCCGGCAGCCAATGGTCACGGCGCTGTCGTCCAGGCCGGACACGAATGCAAACCGCTCCTCGTCCTTTAATACCATAGGATCTGCTTCCATGACACGCTCCAGTATTGCCTTGGCCTGCTTCATGTCCGCTTCGTAGGAAATACCTACAAGCAATTCCAGAAGCCGCTTGTCCTGAGCCGTTACGTTGGTCATGCTGCTGTTGGCCAGGGTTCCGTTCGGCACCACGATCACCCGGTTGTCCATGGTCACCAGTGTCGTATAAACCAGCCCGATGCTCTTGACCTTTCCCTCATTTTTATGACTGTCCTCAATGATATAATCGCCCACCTTAAAGGGCTTTAAAATCAGGATCAGCAGACCGCCGGCAAAATTTCCCAGGCTGCCCTGAAGGGCAAGACCAAGGGCCACGGTCACAGAGCTGGCCACCGTGGCAAAGGCCGTCGGCTGGACCCCAACCACTGCCAGGATCAGGAGTACCAGAAGAATGTAGCCTGCTGCCTTTACCAGCATCTTCACAAACTTCTTGACGGTCAGTTCTGTCCCGCCCCGCTCCATGGATTTGTCTACCAGCTTGACGCACAGGCTGATCAGCTTCCTTCCGACCAGAAACATAAGAAGTGCCACCAGCGCCTTCAGTCCGAAAAAGACCGCCTTGGAGGGCAGACTTCCGAAGATCTCCTGAAACCTGCTTCCCATAGTATCCTTCGCCTGCTCTACCGCCCCGGCCATATCCGCCGCGATGGTCTCCTCTGTCATCAGCAAAAACCTCAATTACTCTTCCTCCATAATCGCTTTCCGTACCTTCGCCACACCGGCCGTCTTTCCTCTGGAACGCTTTGCCGCCGGTTTTTTCTTCGCTGCCTTATTGTCCGTCACCGTCTCCGGCATGGGCTCATAGCGGAACACCTGGATTCCCAGCGGAGCTGCTTTAATGGTAATAGACTGCTCCCGCTCATCTGTCTCTGCCGCCTTGCTCTGCTTTACCCTGGGGTTCACCACGCCGGTTCCGCCGTATTTTTCCGCATCGCTGTTGAAAATTTCCTTATATTTTCCACGGAACGGAACGCCGATCCGGTATGCCTCATGGGCCACCGGAACGAAATTGCAGACCACCAGGAGCGTATCCTCCGGATTTCTCCCCTTTCGCAGGAACACCACCATGTTCTCCTCCGCGTTGGTGCAGTTGATCCACTCAAAGCCATCGCTTTCATCGTCCAGCTCCCAGAGGGCCCGGTTTTCCTGATAAAAATGATTCAGATCCTTCACATACTCCTGCATACGACTGTGGATCTTATATTTTAACAGATACCACTGAAGCTCCTCCTTCTCATTCCACTCATCCATCTGGGCAAACTCCTGGCCCATGAATAACAGCTTCCTCCCCGGATGGAGCATCATGAAGCCGTAGGCCGCCCGCAGGTTGGCAAACTTCTGCTCGAAGGTCTCCCCCGGCATCTTCCCGACCATGGAGCCCTTCCCATGGACCACTTCATCATGAGACAGCACCAGAATAAAGCGCTCACTGTAGGCATAGACCATGCTGAAGGTCAGCTCTCCGTAATGATACGTCCGATACAACGGATCGCACTGCATATAGCCAAGAAAATCGTTCATCCAGCCCATGTTCCATTTATAATCAAAGCCGACTGCCCCATCGTCCACATCGCCGGTGATCCGCGGCCATGCCGTCGATTCCTCGGCAATGAGCACCGTTCCGATCTTCTTCTTTTTAAAGATCGAATTCAGATGCTTCAAAAGCTCCAGAGCCTCCAGATTTTCGTTACCGCCATAAATATTCGGGAGCCATTCCCCGTCATTTTTTCCGTAATCCAGATATAACATGGAAGCCACCGCATCCATGCGGATTCCGTCGGCATGATACTCCCTTGCCCAGTAAAGGGCGTTGGCAATCAGGAAATTGGAAACCTGCGGACGGCCGTAATCAAAGATCAGGGTGCCCCAGTGGGGATGCGCGCCCCGTCTCGGATCTCCATGCTCATAAAGAGGCTCCCCGTCAAAAGCCGCCAGTCCGAAGGCATCTCTGGGAAAATGGGCCGGAACCCAGTCCAGGATCACGCCGATCCCCTCCTGATGCATCATATCCATAAAGGCCTTAAAATCCTCCGGCGAGCCGTAACGGCTGGTGGGTGCATAATATCCGGTCACCTGATAGCCCCAGGATTCATCGAGAGGGTGTTCCATGACCGGCATAAGCTCCACATGGGTATAGCCCATCTCCTTCGCATAAGCTGCCAGCTCCGGCGCGATCTGCCGGTAATTCAGGAATTCTTCTTCCGGTTTCGTATCATGATCTGAGCCGGAGGCTGTTCTGTTCGTCCCGTCCTTTTCGGCTTCCGTTGTTTTCTCCGCCTTTTCCGGCTTTCTCCAGGAGCCTAAATGGACCTCATAAATATTCATGGGACCGCTTGTTAAGGTTCCGTGCTCCAGCCGTTTTTCCTTATCCTCCTCCCAGTCCTTATCCTGCCAGGAATAACCGGAGACATCGCAAACCACCGATGCATTGGCCGGACGGACCTCGGAAGAAAATCCATAAGGATCTGCCTTCAGGAAGGGCAGCCCATTTTTTCCTTTAATCTCATATTTATACAGTGCCCCGGCTTCCACACCCGGAACAAACAGTTCAAAGATCCCGGAATCTCCCAGCTTTTCCATCTGGTGACGTCTGCCGTCCCAGAGATTGAAATCGCCGACCACGCTCACGCGCATGGCGTTCGGTGCCCAGACTGAGAAGGAAACGCCGGACACGCCGTCCAGGGTCATGGGGTGCGCCCCCATTTTCTCGTAAATCTCATAATGGATTCCTGCCGCAAACCGCTTCAGATCCTGCTCCGTATATACCGATGGAAACCGGTACGGATCCTCCTCACTCCGGCGCGTGCCGTCCGCCCAGAACACCTCATAATGATAGGACGGAAGCTTTGTTCCCGGGATCAGCGCCGCAAAAAAGCCTGCCTCGTCCACCTGCTCCATGGAAATATGCTTCTTTTTATTCGTCACAATCTCCACGGTTTCTGCCTCCGGGAAAAAGGCCTGAACCAGAATCCCGTGTTCTGTTTTATGAGCGCCGAGAAGCTCCTTTGGCCTCTGGCTTTCCGAATATACAACGGCCTCGATTTCCGGCCAGTCCATCAGTTCATATAATTGTTTCTCCATAATCTGCCCTCCTGCCGCCTCCCGCTGTGAGGCAGCCCCTCGTCCAGTCCGATTCATACAATTTGTGATATGTTTGCTTCTCTTTTCAGTATACGTTTTTTTTCGAACAAACACAAGATGAACATGATCCGGTTAAACTCAAAAACACCCACTCCTCCCTCATGCTCCATCAGGAAACACTGAAAAAAGATCAGGTGTTTTTTGTATTATGACACTTCCAGAATACTGTTTATGAGGTGTCTGGTATAGGAATTTTCAGGATCATTAAGCACTTTTTTTGTTTCTCCCGCTTCAATGATTCTTCCGTCCTGCATGACCATGATCTGTTCGCACAGTCCCTGCACCAGCGCCAGATCATGGGAAATAAACAGCAGTGACAGACCATACTCCTCCCGAAGTCCGCACAGAAGCTCTGCAATCTGTGCCTGTACACTAACATCCAGCGCGCTTGTCACCTCATCACAGACAAGAAGCTTCGGACGGACAGAAATGGCACGTGCGATCGCAGCCCGTTGACATTCCCCGCCGCTCATCTGTGACGGATACCGGTTTAAAAAGGCTTCACTAAGCCCTACCCGCTTTAACAGCAATGCAGCCTGCTCCATGGCCTCTTTTTTCGATACTCCGAAATTTCTCTGTACTCTGGCAATACTGTCTCCGATCGTCCTCCTGGGATCAAACGATTCTGCCGGAAGCTGGAATACCATCTGGATCGTTTGATAAACAGACCTGGGAAACGGATACGGAACCGGTCTTTCCCCGATCAGGATCCGGCCGGAATCCGGCTTCCGTAATCCCAGAAGCAGTCGTGCCAGCGTACTTTTTCCGCAGCCGCTTTCCCCAACCAGACCGACAAATGCTCCTTCCTCGACAGAAAACGAAACCTCATTGACTGCATGTACCACTCTTCCTGTCTTTCCGGAGAAGAAGCTTACATCGAGCTTTTCTGTTTCTATAAGCTTCATAATCCTCCCCCTGTTCCTTTGTTCCGGCATCTTACAAAATGCCCCGGCTCCGCCTCCCGAAGGCCGGGAAGCTCCGCACTGCATTCCCTTCCGGCAAGCGGGCAGCTTTTCTGATAAGGACATCCAGCGCTTCGGACACTGTCTTCCACGATCCGTATCCCCTTCGGCGCCGGCTTTTTCATGGACGGCACCGCACGGATCAGATTTTCTGTATACGGATGCATCGGCCTTCTGATCACAGCCTCTTTTGTTCCATATTC
>CAKRJM010000003.1 GCA_934351765.1 uncultured Lachnospiraceae bacterium
TCAAACTGCACCATGGAATGAATCACACTCTGCGGCTGTACCACCACCTGGACATCGTCCATCTCCACACCGAACAACCATCTTGCCTCCATAACTTCCAGACCTTTATTGACCATGGTTGAACAGTCAATGGTGATTTTATGTCCCATACTCCAGTTGGGATGCTTTAAGGCATCCTCCAGTCGTACATGCTCCATCTCTGCCTTTGTTTTTCCCCGGAACGGACCGCCCGAAGCCGTCAATAAGATCTTGTCAATCTTATTCCCATGCTCCCCGTTTAAGGACTGAAAGATCGCACTGTGTTCACTGTCCACGGGAAGGATCTGAACCTGATGCTGTTTTGCCAGCGGCATGATCAGATGTCCGGCGGTCACCAGCGTTTCCTTATTGGCAAGAGCAATATCCTTTCCTGCCTCGATGGCCGCCACCGTAGGACGGATCCCGATCATTCCGACCACTGCCGTCACAACCACCTGCGCCGTCTCCTCCGTTGCCGCCTCCAGAAGTCCGTCCATACCGGAGCCGACACGAATCCCTGTATCTGCCAGACGGACTGCCAGTTCCCTGGCACGCTCCGGATTCCAGACACTTACAAAGCGAGGCTTAAACTCTCTTGCCTGCTTCTCCAGCAGATCAATATTGCTTCCTGCTGCCAGTGCCGTGATCTTCATATCCCGATTGGCCCGCACCACCTCAAGGGTCTGGGTTCCGATGGAACCGGTGGAGCCGAGAACTGAAATTGTTTTCATCTTCTAGTATTCTCCCATTTAAAATTTATACGAAATCATTACAGGAATCTTCCCAGCGCCGCCCCCCCCTCCGTCAGCAGTACGATAGTGTAATAAATTCCGGGGGCCACAAAGATTACGCTGTCGAACCGGTCCAGGATTCCTCCGTGTCCGGGAATCAGCGTTCCATAATCCTTTACACCGTGATTCCGCTTGATGGCAGATGCTGCCAGGTCACCGATCTGAGAGATTACCGCGCCGACCACACAGATAATGGCACAGTCCAGAACCGGATTGCCCAGCTCACCTGCCAGGCTTCCTTGAAATACCAGACCGAAGATCAGGCCCAGGATCCCGGCGCCCACAATGCCGCCGATTCCGCCCTCCACCGATTTTTTCGGACTCAGCTTCGGCGCCATCTTATGCTTTCCGATGAGCATGCCGACACAGTATGCACAGGTATCGCAGCCCCAGGAGCTTAAAAATACCAGCCATACCAGAAGCTTTCCGCCGCCCATGAGTCTTGTGCGGTAAATATAGGAGAGCATGACTGCCACATAGATCAGGCTGAAAAATGCCGTCATAACCTGTCCTGCCTCATACTTCGGAAAGGAAAATACATAAACCGCCATGAGGACAATGAGAAATGCCACAAAAAATATAACAGGAAGCGTATCCACGGTCGCATCCTTTGCCATCATCAGAAGCATATAATAGACCACAGCCGCCAGATAGGCTGCTGCCGCCAGCGGACTCTTTTCCGACTTTACGGTACGGTTCAGTTCAAACATTCCGATCAGGGAAATGATCCCCAGTGCTGCCGCCAGCACATAGCCGCCGGTGTAAAGCAGGCCGAACGCGATGAGCACCAGAACGATCCCGCTGATAAGTCTCGTCTTAAACATGTTTCACTCCTCCAAATCTTCTGTCTCTGCTATTATATTTCTCAATGGCTTTTTCCAATTCCGCTTTGTTGAAATCCGGCCACAGCACATCGGTGAAATAGAATTCCGCGTAGGCCAGCTGCCACAGCAGGAAGTTGGAAAGCCGCTCCTCGCCGCTGGTGCGGATCAGAAGATCCGGATCGGGAATCTCCCTGGTATCAAGATAGCCGGAAATGGTCTCCTCGCTCACCTGCTCGGGAGAAAGGGTTCCTGCCTGGCAGTCTTTTAACATATGGCGTACTGCTCTGGTGATCTCATCACGGCTTCCGTAATTGACCGCAATGGTGAACGTCATCTGCGTGTTATCCCTTGTCTCCTCCTCCAGGCGGTTGATCCCTTCGATAATATCATTGTCAAACCGGCTGCGCTCGCCGATCATGCAAACCCGGACATTGTTCGCCTTTGCCACCTTCAGAAGCCGCTTCATATAATAGCGGAACAGCTGCATCAGCGTTCCCACTTCCTCTGCGGAACGCTTCCAGTTTTCCGTGGAAAACGCATATACGGTCAGATAGCGGATCCCCAGTTTTGCCGCATCCTCTACGGTCTGTTCCACAACCTTACAGCCCTCCCGGTGTCCCATGGTGCGGGGCAGGCCGCGCTTCTTCGCCCATCTTCCGTTTCCGTCCAGAATGATCGCCACATGAGCCGGCACCTTTTTTTCGTTTTCTTCCATTCTTCCTCCTGTCTGTTCCGCGGTATTCCTATGAAAAGGATAAAGGAGGCAGGAACTGCTGTGCCTGCCCCCTGCTATTCAAAATTTCCGGTACTGCCTTAAACGGTAAGGATCTCCTTGCTCTTCACATCGATTTCCTTGTCCACCTTCTCGATGAACTTATCCGTCATCTTCTGGATCTTCTCCTCGTACTGCTTCTGCTCGTCCTCGGAGATTTCGCTGTTCTTCAGCAGCTTCTTAATGGAATCGTTTGCATCACGGCGCACGTTCCGGATCGCAACCTTGGCCTGGTCGCCCTTTTTCTTCACATCCTTGGCCAGCTCTTTTCTGCGCTCCTCGGTCATTTCCGGGAACACCAGACGGATCACGCTGCCATCGTTGCTGGGATTGATTCCAAGATCCGATGTCAGGATTGCCTTTTCAATCGCCTTGATCAGGCTCTTTTCCCAGGGCTGGATCACCAGCATTCTGGGCTCGGGAACCGATACGTTTGCTACCTGCTGAATCCCGCTGGGAACACCATAATAATCCACGGTGATCTGATCCAGTACATGCGGGTTCGCACGTCCGGCACGGATCGTATCGTATTCACTCTTCAGCACACTCACTGCCTTTTCCATCTTATCTTCAAAAACCGCTAATCTTTCATCCATGTCTGTTTTCCTCCTCTTATTCCACGGTCACCAGAGTTCCGGTGATCTTCCCGTTCAGGGCATTTTTGATACTGTCCTTCTCTCCCAGTCCGAAGACTGCCATCGGCATATGATTTTCCATACAGAGGATCGATGCCGTCAGATCCATCACCGCCAGCTTCTTTGCGATCACCTCATCAATGGAAACGGTATCATACTTTTTCGCATCCGGATTCTTTGCCGGATCGCTGTCATACACGCCGTCCACTGCCTTCGCAAGGAGGATCACATCGGCCTCCATTTCAATGGCGCGAAGAACGATCCCTGTATCGGTCGAGAAATACGGATGCCCCGTTCCGCCGGCAAAAAATACGATCTTTCCTTCCTTAAAGCACCGGTTTGCCTCATCCTTTGAGAACAGCTTCGTCATGGTTCCGCAGGCAAACGGCGTAAAAATCTCAGTATCCATGCCCTCCGAACGGAAGATTTCAGACACATAGATACAGTTCATGATCGTTGCAAGCATGCCGATCTGGTCTGCCTTGGGCCGGTCAATGGCATTGCTGGAACGTCCTCTCCAGAAATTTCCGCCGCCGATCACGATCCCGATCTGCACACCCGCATCGCTGGACGGCTTTACCTGCTTCGCCACTGCTTTGACCGTTGCCTCATCGAACCCCTTTCCGGCCGGCCCCGCCAGCGCCTCGCCGCTGAGTTTTAAAAGTACACGTCTTGCTTTATCCATGGTTTTCCTCACTTTTATTTATCATAGACCGGAGAAGCCCCTCTCCGATAACAATTTGATTACAGTATAACACAGAGTATGGGCGGGATACAAGGGGAAAAAGAGGTTTCGGCCGCGCAAAAATGCACTCGTCATTCTGCTCGCCCACCCGCGCCAGCCAACCGGCACATACCTAAGTTGCCTCTGTCTGGTGCGGGCAATGGGCTTGCTGCCGGAAGCTTTCTTTTCACGTCGGCCCGGCATATCGCTGCTGCGGGTGAATTACCTTCCGCCGCGGCACGGTATGAACAGCGGACGAGCCGTCAGATTATAAAACAGACCCTCTCCACAATAAGGAGCGGGCCTGTTTTTTATTTTAATATGTAATTACAGCGCAGCTTTATTCACCCAGTACTTCTACATCGATGTTCATCATCTTGCAGATGGTCTTTAATTCATCAATGTGATCGCCGTATACGGCGTGTGCGTGGTTGGCATCGAAGTTATCCAGGAATACATGGTAATCAAAATGAAGCTTTGCGAAGTTATGAGGCCATTCTTCGTTGGTCAGTTTTTCGCGTTCCTTGGGCATGGATACCAGATCTGCAGTAAACATTACCATACGATATTTCCGCTTTCCGTTCTCATCCATGGAGCGGCAGAGTCTGGCAATGGTGCAGAGGCCCGGAGCTGTCTGGCAGTTTACATGGCAGCCGCCGCCTGCATAAATATCCAGGCAGGGGAACAGCGTTACATTCTTCATGTTCTCATCGGGATCATCACTCTTTGCTGCATACCAGGTGGACTCGGAACCACAGTTACAGAATTCCAGAACCTGATTCTCCTCATCCCAGTGGCGGACATCCATGAAGACTACCGGATCATTCGTCAGAAGCTTTAAGATCTGCATGGTCAGCGCCGCATCGGAATCAGCCTCGCAGGCATAAACCACCGGCTCCTTGGGACCGTCCCAGTCATAGGGATCGTTCATGAAGGCCGCTGCGATACATTCGGTACAGTAATGGCAGCTCATGTCATAATGACATTTCACGCCAACAAAATCAAAGCCGTTATCTTTCTGGATCTTCTTAATAGCTTCGTAATGACGGATCTGCGTTTTCAGCTTCTCCGGTGTCAGCTTGTTTCCGTCATATTTGATTTCCTTACATTTCTCGGTCAGCCAGTTAAAGCCCTTTTCTACCTGTACCTCCGGCACTTCAGCTGCCAGACGGACGATCTCACTCTGGTCGCAGTGCTCAATATCCACTCCGAACTTGTCTTCCCAGTCCTGCATATCAACGGTTGCACTGTACATACCGAGGGAACGGCCGCCGATAAGACCATACTTCTGTCCGTTTAAGCTGGTCACCACATGGGCACATTTTGCGAAGGTGATGATCCGTCCAAGCACTTCAGGATCATTGAAATCGCCGTATGCACGGAAGTGTGCAATCCCCTGCTGATTCAGCGCACCGCCTGCTGCCAGCATGGCTACCATACCGGGCCAGTCCGGATTTAACTGTGCTGCAAGAAGGAAGGGACCCTGACCGTACTTTGCTGCCACTGCGGAAAAGTTCGGCCATGCAAATACGCCGTAGGAGAAAATGGTTCCGTCCACACCCTTTGCCTTTAACTTTTCTGCTTCTTCCTTTGCCGATGCCACTGAGGTCACCAGATTGTCTGCAACCACTACATCAACGCGTCCATCCTTTTCCAGCGCAGCCTTGATCACATCAAGCTGATGCTGAACCACATCCTTGCTCTTCTCATGAACGACCGGATCTCCGTCCGACAGTCCCATGATTCCCAGTAACGGTTTTTTGCTCCATGCTGCCATAATTCTTACCTTCCTTTCTCCTTTTTGCGCAGCCCCCGCCGCGTTTTGTTTCTGAAGTTTTTACTCCCTGATTCCCGCATTCCCATTTCAGATATTGTGCGGAGCAGTTTTCGGATTTGATACATGATATTCCATATATGAAATCATTCATTTCATATATTGTAAGTTTACCATATTTTATTGAAAATTTCAACCATTATCGTGCTTGGCGGTCCGGGCAAATATTTCTCTGCAGGAAGCGTCTTCTCACTGTTAACCATTTTATTTTTATGGTTGACAATTCATTTCTTCCATTATATAATGACAACGTTTGATCGGCTCATTCCGGTCATAAAATCATACGAACTAAAAGGAGTTTTCCATGGAAAAGACAAGTACAAGATCACTCTCCGTTCTGCAGATGGCGCTGATCGGAGTTATGACTGCCATCACCTGTATTCTCGGACCGTTATCCATCCAGATCCCCGGTACACCGGTTCCGATCTCCTTTACCAATCTGGCTATTTACATCACCCTGTATGTACTCGGAATGAAGGCCGGAACCATCAGCTATCTGATCTATCTGCTTCTTGGCGTTGTCGGTCTTCCGATATTTTCCGGCTTCACCGGTGGTCCCGCCAAGCTGGCCGGCCCCACCGGCGGTTACCTGATCGGATTTATCTTTATGGCTCTGATCGCCGGCTTCTTCATTGACCGCTTCCCGAAAAAGTACTGGCTCCATGTGATCGGCATGGTTCTCGGAACCGCGGTCTGCTATCTGTTCGGAACCGTATGGCTCTGCTATCAGATGAAGATCGGATTTATTGCAGGCCTCTGGGCCGGCTGCATTCCTTATCTTCCCGGCGACGGCGCCAAGATCGTGATCTCTGTAATCCTCGGACCGGTTCTGCGGCACGCTGTCAATCAGGTTCGGAATCGATAACTGTGATCGTTCATTTTCTTATATAAAACCGATTTCTGCCGAAAAGCCCCCGGGACGGCGAGCCGCTCCGAGGGCGTTTCATTCTGATTATTTCCGGGATACCTCTTCGTTCTCCCTTTCATGAATCCCTATTCTCCGAAATCTGCTGCACAGACCTTCAGTTTTTCGCGGATCGGCAGATGGTACGGACAGCGGGTTTCACATTTTCCACAGCCAATACATGCCGACGCTTTCACTTCCAACGTGCTGTACCGGTCTCTTGCCCATTTCTCCAGATCGTACCGCTGTAAGTATCCGGCAAAGAGGAAAACGCTTGGAATCTGGATTCCCACGGTACAGGGGGCGCAGTAATTGCATCGACGGCAGAAATCCGTTCCCAGCTGCTCCCGCACCTGCTCGATCCCGGCGAGCTCTTCCCTGCTGAGCGGCTCCGGATTCTCGCAGGCCTTCTGATTTTCTTCCAGCTCCCGGATCTCCGCCATTCCGGGAATCACAACGGTCACATCCGGATTCGAGCAGACATACCGGAGTGCCAGGGTACCGTTTTCAATGGCTCCTCCGGCCAGCGGCTTCATATCAATAAAGCCAATGTTCTTTTCTTTACATTTTTTTATCAGCTCTGCCCCCTGCTGCTCCACGATGTTATACGGGAACATAATGGTCTCCACCCAGTCAAGCTCCAGTGCCCGTTCAAACACCGCCGTTGAATGGGCTGTAATGCCAAGATGGCCGATCTTTCCGGCCGTTTTCGCTTCCAGAAGTGCCTCCAGTGCACCGCCCTCTGCAAGCACCTGATCCAGCTGTTCCATGCTGGGGTTATGTACCTGATAAAGATCAATATGATCGGTCCGGAAATTTCGGAGACTGGTCTCGATATCCGCTGCCATGGCTTCTCTCGTCCGTGCCATAGACTTGGTTGCCAGAACAAACTGATCCCGGATTCCCTCCAGACCATATCCGATATACTGTTCACTGACCGTATATCCTCTGGCAGAATCAATATAATTGATTCCGCGGCGAACCATATCCTGTAAAAGCATCCTCGTTCCCTCTTCATCGATCTTCTGGATCGGAATTCCTCCGAATCCCATTCTCGAAACCTTTAATCCCGTTTTTCCGAGTATTCTGTATTCCATGACTGTATTCCCTCCTCCCAGGTTTTTCTTGATGCTATGGTACTATTCCTTCTTTATGTTTTTCAGGGTAAACAAGCTTACAAAAGCTCCTCCAGTACCCTGCACACGCCCAGGCTTTCCCAGCCGCCGCACACACCGGCGGCCTCCCGTTTCACCTCAGGCAGCGCATTTTCCACCGCATAGCTGTATTGTGCCTCGCGGATCATTCCAATATCATTCTGCTGGTCGCCGAAGGCCATTGTTTCTTCTCTGGTGATTCCAAGCTGATCCTGCAGCTTTTTCAGGGCTGTTCCCTTGTTGACGCCGGGCTTGTAAATATCCAGCCACATTTTTCCTGCGGTTGCGATGGAGACGGTTCCTTTCCATTTCTCGATGAGCTTCCGGAAGCTGGCCGCCGGCTGAAAATTCCGGTCGTAAACGCTTAATTTCACAAATTCACCGGGGGCTTTCGTCATATCGGGAACTACCGTGATATCCTCCTGATACCCTTCCCGCAGCCAGGTCAGCAGTTCCTTATCATCGATATCGCCGTACATCATATCTGCTCCGGTAAAAAACGGCACAGCGTTCGGATATTCATGGAATTCAGCCGCCATCGTATTAAGAAGCTTCCGATCAAGAGTTTCGGAAAACAGCAGTTTTCCTCCATGCCCCACCTGAGTTCCGTTGCAGGTAATGAAATGGATCTTTTCCTGCAGGGGACCAAACAGCCGTTTCGCGCTGATCATGGATCGTCCGGTGCAGGCCGCAAATACGATTCCGCTGTCGATGACACGCTCAATGGTTTCTGCCAGCTTGTCCGGCAGGGTATTGGAACCGTCCTTTACCAGGGTTCCGTCAATATCCGTTGCAATCAGTTTAATCATACATCCTCCAAACCTATCACCTATTATCTCATTCCGTTACTCACTTAACGCCGACCCGGCATATCGCTGCTTCGAGGGACCGCTCCCGCTTAACCCTCGCAGCCAGCGGCACGTAACCCTCGCCGGTCGCTTCCGCTCCGGCTTGGGAAGTGCCGGGGCTCGGGACGTCCCCTACGCAGCCGACATGCACGCTTCCGGCTGGTTAAATACTGCCAAAAACATTTGCTTCCACTTTCCGGCAATGATCAAACTATCTTATCCTTCCAGTTCTTCAAATACGAATACACTCTGGAAACCGGCAGTCCGACCACATTCTGATAATCTCCCTCGATCCCGGAGACATAGACGGCGAACCGTCCCTGGATTCCGTAGGAACCGGCCTTGTCCATAGGTTCACCGGTGGCGATATAGGTGCGGATCTCCTCATCGGTCATAGGCAGGACATGGACAGCAGTGCGCTCGGCAAACGTCACAGCTGCCTCCTCCTTTCCTTTCTCCATAAGAGTCACGCCGGTATAAACAGCATGGGCGCGCCCGGATAACTCCTTTAACGTCAAAAAGGCGTCCTTCTCGTCTTTTGGTTTTCCGAGGATACGCCCATCGATCGCCACTACCGTATCGGCTCCGAGGATCAGGTCACCCTCGTCTGCCAGAGGAAGCGCCGCTTCTGCTTTCTGATAAGATAATTCCTTTACTGCCTCCGCAGGGTCAGTAGTATGAATGATCTCCTCGCTGTTTCCGGGCTTCACCGAAAAAGGGTATCCCGTCAGGGCAAGGAGCTCCCTCCGCCTCGGTGAGGCAGAGGCCAGGATCAGCTCTGCCATATTAATCCTCCCAGGGGCGGATCCGATAGGTCACTCCCAGATCCTTACAGATCTTTGCACACTGCTCTTCCTCTTCCTTGGTAAGAGTCGTTGCCACCGTGGTCATCACCACATGGCATCCTTCCTCTTTACATGCCTTTGCAAAGGCCAGCATGGCTTCAAACGACTGGATTCCGAACTTGCTTCTGGTCAATTCCAGATACCGCTGCGGGTTCGGCGTATTCAGGCTGATGGATACTGTGTCGATCACACCCTTCAGCTTCTCCGCCACCGGCTTTCCGTAGATCAGATCTGCAAGACCGTTCGTGTTGACTCTGGTGGGCATTCCATACGTTTTCTTAACAAACTTCGCCACCTCCACCATGGCATCCAGCCGCATCATCGGTTCACCAAAACCGCAGAATACGACTTCTTTATACTTGCTCATATCTACATGGTCAAAGGCTTTGATGGCTTCCTCCACCGTAGGCTCCCGTTCCAGCCACAGCACATCGGAATTTTCCATATGGTCTCTCGTCTGGCGCAGGCAGAACGTACAGGCACAGGGACATTTGTTTGTCAGATTGACATACAGGTTTCCGTGAACCTCATAAAGAATTGTCATGCTCATGATTCATTCCTCCCAATCGTTTCTTTTTATCAGTCTTTCCTTCCGCTGCCATTCTGTTATTTCAGGATTGACAGCAGCCTTTCAACTCAGTTTCTGTCTTTTATCGTAATGTTGTCAACAGCTCCTCAAAGCAGACACCGTCTGTCCGGGGGATCTCCAGCTCCTCGGACCGCAAAATACACTGCTTCACAAAGTTACTTGCCTTCTTGACGGATACATCAAAGGGGACACCATTGACGGCATCGGCCGCAATGATGGCTGCAAAAACATCGCCGGTGCCGGACCGCTCCGTTCCTACCTTATGGCTCCGGAGGACTCTCAGCTCTTTCCCTTTTTCGCAGACCAGGTTTGCCACAAAGTCTCCCTGGCGGATTCCGGTAACAACTACCTTCGCCGGACCGCGCTCCTGAAGCTTTTCTGCCATGGCAAGGATCTCTTTGATGGCCCAGTGCCCGTCTTTATAAGGGGTATCCGTTAAAATACAGGCTTCCGTCAGATTCGGGGTCAGGATATCGGCATACTCCACCAGCTGCTTCATTTCCTGACAGAGCTCACTGGTATAAGTCGCATACGGTTTTCCATAATCCCCCATAACCGGGTCAACGATCACGGTTGTTCGCTCCGTCCGGAAATCCCGGATAAAATTACGGACAATTCCGATCTGTTCCCTGGAGCCAAGGAACCCGGAGGTAATTCCCTCAAACTCCAGTCCCAGCTTCTTCCACTGGGCAATGTACTCCGGCATCTTCTCGGTATAATCATCAAAAAAATATTCCGGAAAGCCCGTGTGATTGGAAAAAATCGAGGTGGGAACCGGACAGCACTGGATCTTCATTGCCGATATAATGGGCATAGCCACTGCGATCGAGCAGCGGCCAAACCCGGAAATATCATTGATAACAGCAATCTTTTTCTGATTGTTATGTGTCATTGCCATAAAGCATTACGCTCCAATCTTTTTTGTTGCACCGGACTTTTCAAGAGCAAGGGCAGCTACATAAAATACAACCATGTTCAGAATACCCTTTAAAATCAGTCCCGGTGCGGAAGCCAGACCTGCGGCAAAGCTGCCTGCCAGGATCGCTCCGCCGATCACATAACCCACAACCATTTCTGCAATTCCGACTACGGCTGCAATGGCAGTCCGTCCGGAAAGAACCTTTACTTCTCCGTCAGCCCTGCGGCAGAGCTTTGCGATCAGAAAACCCTGAATCGATTTAATGATCAGAGTTGCAACTGCCCACTGGGGAAATCCGGTCAGAAGATCTGCCAGTGCCGAACCAACGCCGCCGGCAAATAAGCCGGTCTTCCAGCCAAACAGATAAGCCGCCAGTAAAATACAGCTGTCACCCAGATGGGCGTAACCAAGCGGTATCGGAATCTGGACCACCATGGTTGCCACGCAGACCAGTGCCGTTGCCAGTGCGGTCATACAGATAAAAAGTGCGGTGTTTTTTTCGTTTGTGTGTGTCTTTGCTGTCTGTTCCATAACAAGTCTCCTTCTCTCGTTCCGTTTCATTTACAGGCTCTTCCTGTACTCTGCAACCACTATAACACAGTCTGGCTTGTTTGGAATATCCAGTTTTTCACAATTTCATAAGGTCAGTCTCTTGACTCGATGCAGATCATGATTCCTTTCTCCAGGCACATGACCGCCCGATCCTCCATGAGCTCATTGCTGATGCAGCGGGTGTTTCCTGCCGGAACAGTCACATGATCCAGAGGATATTTAAACCCGGTCAAGGTCAGGCCCTCCACGGTTCCGTCAAAAGGCACAAATGAGACGTATTTCCCAAACGCTTCTTTCTTTTCAAACACCGTCTCCCGGTCAGTCAGGAAAATCCGGTTATACCGGTCGATCAGTTCACAGGGGATCTGCCTCTTCAGGGCATGGAACAGACTGTGAACATTTCCCAGTGCATGGTCAAACCGCTTTCCGAGGGCTCCCAGAACCACGATCCGCGTCACATCGGGAAGCTCCAGGGCAAAAAGAACCGCAAGCTCCGTGTCAGTATAATCCTTTTCCGGCCTGTGGGTCTCAAAACGGATCCCCTGTTCCCGGTAAGGACGGAGCCGGTCGGCTTCGATCGTGTCAAAATCACCAACAATACAGTCCGGAGAAAGTCCCAGCTTTTCCATGGCGTCCAGCCCGCCGTCCACTGCCACCACATAAGGACTTTCATAGCTTTTTAAAAATCCGGCGGCAGACGCAAGTTCTACGTCACCGCCGGTTATGATCAGAACATTCATCGTTCCCTTTCTGCGTCTGTTTTTCTGATTTTCATGGATCCTGCTCCCAGATCCGTCTTTTTAGTTCTCATACCTGGCAAACACATCCATAAACGCTTTCGTGTTGGCTGTTACATCGCCGGAGAATACCGCGGAACCGCCGACAAACACATTTGCGCCTGCCTCGATGACCTCTGCCACATTAGAGGCCTTGATCCCGCCGTCCACCTGAATATCAATGTCCAGTCCCCGTTCCTTCATCATGGCACGCAGATCGCTTACCTTCTTTAAGCAGTAAGGGATCAGCTTCTGTCCGCCGTAGCCCGGATTTACTGTCATCACCAGAACCATATCCAGCTCATCCAGAACATAGTCCAGCGCAGACAGCGGCGTTGCCGGATTGATCGCCACACCGGCCTTTACACCGGCTGCCTTGATCTGCTGGATCACACGGTCCAGATGGGTACATGCTTCAGCATGAACCGTGATAATATCAGCACCAATCTTCGCAAATGTCTCAATATAGCGGCCGGGATCCTCGATCATCAGATGCACGTCAAATACCTTGTCGGTGCACTTCCGGATCGTCTCGATTACCGGCATCCCAAAAGAAATCTGAGGAACGAACATACCGTCCATCACGTCCAGATGAATGTATTCTGCACCCGCATCGGCAGTTTCCTTGATCTGTTCACCCAGTCTTGTGAAATCCGCCGCCAGGATCGAGGGAGATAAAATTAACATAGATTGTCCTCCATTAATATTTTTTTCTTGCCTTTAGCTCTTCATATAACAGCGTGTAATTCCGATACCGTTCACTGCTGATCCCACCGGTTTCCAGTGCTTTCTTTACAGCGCAGTCCGGCTCTTTCACATGGACACAGCCCTGAAACCGGCACTGTCCTTCCCGCTGTTCCATCTCCGGATAATAAAACCGAAGCTCCGGAGCCTCGATTCCTTCAATAGACAGGGAGCTGAAGCCCGGCGTGTCCAGAAGAAAGGTATCGGTTCCCACCCAGAATACCTCCGTATGTCTGGTGGTATGGCGGCCTCGCTTGATCTTTTCACTTACTCTGCCGGTTTCCATTCCGGCATCCGGATCGATCCGGTTCATCATGGATGACTTTCCGACTCCGGAGGGGCCTGCCATGACCGTTGTTTTTCCCGCCAGGATCCGCCGGATCTCTTCTATTCCGGCCTCGGTATAAGTACTGACCGCCCGCGCCGGATAGCCGGCCTGCCGGTAGAGCTCTGCCAGGCGCTCTGCCTCCGCACCATCCAGATCCGCCTTGTTAAAACAGATCTCGCAGGGAATCCCCTGGATTCCCATGACCACCAGAAACCGGTCCAGCAGGTTCAGGTTCGGATCCGGTTCTCTGGCCGCAAATAAGACGAGGGCCTGATCCACGTTGGCAGATGCCGGCCGGATCAGGCTGTTTTTCCTGGGGAGTATCTCGATGATATTCCCCAGGCCCTCATTTTCATCTAATACTTCCAGGGTCACATTGTCCCCCACTAACGGCTTCACGCCCTGCTTCCGGAACAATCCCTTTGCTTTGCACTCGTAGACCCTGCCGATTCCGTCATGGACATAGTAGAAGCCTGCGATTCCCTTGATAATCTTTCCTGTTTTCGCCATGTTACTGCGCCGGCTGGTCGGGAAGATTCTCCCCGCCTTCTGAAGACGGTGCCGTGGACTCCGTCGGTGCCTCTGTCGGAGCCGTGGTCGGTGCCTCCGTTGCTCTCGGTCCGCGGCTGATATAAATCTCCACCGTCGATCCCTTCGTCAGCTTCGTTCCGGCTGCCGGATAAACATCATCCACAAGACCTGCCGAGGTACTGTTGCTGTAAACGCGGTCTGTCCGGTAGGAAAGTCCTGCACTCTGGATCCGTGCAATGGCATTCGCCTCGCTCATTCCGGTAATATCGGGAACGGGAACCGTCTCATCTTTCTTGCCCTTGCTTACCACGAAATCCACGCTGGTATTTTCTTCCACTGTCTGTCCTCTTCCGGGACTCTGGCTCATAACCTCGCCCTCAGCGTACTCATCGCTGTAATCCTCTGTGATACTGCCGACCGACAGGTTTGCGCTTGCCAGAAGCTGCTTTGCCGCCGATTCGCTCTTTCCGAGCAGGTTGGGAACATCAACCGTCTTTGTTTCCGGTCCCTTGGAGATAAACAGCTTCACATCCGAACCGATCTCCACCTCAGAACCGAGGGACGGACTTATTTTTGCCACCTTGCCCTCGTCCACCGTGTCACTGTAGATTTCATCAAATACCGGGTTCAGATCCGCTTCATGGAGCGCCTTGGTGGCCTGCTCCTTCGTCATGCCTATCAGGTTATCCGGTATCGTCGTCTTGGTGGTTCCCTTGCTTACCGTTACCTTGACGACCGTATGGCGTTTCACCATATCTCCCTCATTGAACTCCTGTTCCATGATCTGGCCGTCCTCATAATCTTTGGACTCACTGTAGGAAAGCTTTAATTCCAGATCATACTGCTTTAACAGCTCCTCCGCCTCGGAAACCGTCTTGCCGAGAAGGCTCGGCATTGCCACTTCCGTTCCATCGGACTCTGCCATGGATTCCGTGTTCTTTTTCCCGCTGCCGAAATCAAAGAATCCAAAGGTCTTTCCGAGAACAAACAGTGCCAGCAGAACAATAACCACTGCCACTACGATTCCCACAATGGTATAAACCTTATCTGATTTTTTATTTACCGGCTCATCGTCATCCTCATCGGGAAGATATTCGTCATCATCATAATCGAGCTGATAACGCTCCTCCTCATCGGGATCATCATACGAGCCGTCATAACCGTCCTCATAGTCTCCGCGGTATCCATCCTCATAGCCATCCTGATAACCATCTTCGCTGCCTTCCGCCTGTGCTTCCCCATAGCCTGCACCGGCCATGGCACCTGCTGCCGCTCCGTTTCGGATCTGGTTCACTTCATCCTCACTCATGACCCTGGTTGGACCGTTGCTGTTGATGGTATTCATGCGGACAAAGTCCTCATTGGGCGTCATTAGAGCCCTCTTCAGATCAGAAATCAGCTCCGTCACGGAACGATACCGCATTTCCGGACGTTTCTGGGTACATTTCAGAACGATTTTCTCCAGACTTACCGGGATCATGGGATTATACTTTCTCGGCGGCACCATCTCTCCCTGAATATGGAGAAGAGCCACAGAAACAGCAGAATCCCCCTCAAAGGGCACCCTTCCTGTCAGCATTTCATACATGGTAATACCAAGGGAATAAATATCGCTGCGCTCATCACAGTAGCCGCCTCTCGCCTGTTCCGGAGAGATATAATGGACAGAACCCATGGTATTCGAGGTAATGGTTTCACTGGTCGCCGCCTTGGCAATTCCAAAATCGGTGACCTTTACCTTCCCGTCTCTGGAGATAATGATATTCTGGGGCTTGATGTCCCGGTGGACAATATGCTGCTCATGAGCCGCTTCAATGCCCTGGGCCACCTGCATGGCGATCCCGATGGTCTCCCGGATCTCCAGCTTTCCTTTTTTGGCAATATACGTTTTCAGCGTAATGCCCTCCACCAGCTCCATGACGATATAGTGGAGATCGTCCGAATCACCGACATCAAACACATGAACGATATTGGGGTGGGAGAGACATGCCGCCGCATGGGCCTCGGTACGGAACTTGCTCACAAAGCTCTTATCCGCATTAAACTCCTGCTTCAACACCTTTACGGCCACATCGCGGTTCAGCCTGTGATCCTTTGCCCGATACACATCTGACATACCGCCGGAACCGATCTTTTCCAGGATCTCATACCGATCCCCCAGAAACATTCCTATCTTTACCATTCTTTCACCTCATCTTGCGTCGGACGGAACAGCACCACACCGATGTTGTCCTTTCCGCCGTTACTGTTTGCCTCATCGATCAGATCTTCACAGACGCCTTTCAAATCATCGCGTCCGCTTACGATCCCTGCTATCACTTCATCTGAGACCATATTACTCAGTCCGTCTGAACACATTAAAACCGTATCGCCGGCCTCCAGACTGACTTCAAAAAAATCGGCGCTTACGCCTCTTCTTGCCCCGATGGCACGGGTAATAATATTTTTCCGTTCCTCGTAGGCTGCGCTTCCGCGCTCCATTTCGCCGCGCTCCACCAGCTCTTCCACCAGGGAATGATCTCTGGTGATCTGGCGGATCTCTTCCTCACCGATAATATAAAGACGGCTGTCACCCACGTTCGCCACACATAACACAGGCCCCATGACGCACGCCGCCACAAGTGTTGTTCCCATGCCGTAAAGCGCCGGGTCAGACGCTGCCTGATCGATCAGCCGGTCATTGACCGTCCGGATTCCATCGTTCAGGATCGATATGGGATTGTTTCCTTCTGCTTCTTCCACAAGAGACACCAGATTGTCTATCGTGAACCTGGAGGCAAAGTCACCGGCCTGGTGACCGCCCATACCGTCGGCAACTAAAAACAGGTTCGGCAGATTTCCCACCGGATAGGCGGAATAGTACACCGCATCCTGATTGATCTGCCGTTTCCTCCCTCGGTCGGTCATTGCGTAGGCTTTCATCGCCCTTCCTCCTTCTGTCATCTGCCAAAGCTGTCGGTATGATCTGCTTCTTTTTCCATATAACTTCTGCGCAGCTGGCCGCAGGATCCACTGATATCCCGGCCCATTTCCCTTCTAATTGTAGCATTGATCCCGCTTTTTTCAAGTATATTTTTAAATTCCAGGATCGTATTCTGCCCGGAACGGACAAAATTTCGTTCTTTAATGGGATTTACCGGAATCAGGTTCACATGACAGTTCCGATGTCCCAAAAGCGCTGCCAGTGCCTTCGCCTCTTCCTTCGTATCATTGACTCCGCCCACCAGACTGTATTCAAAGCTTAACCGTCTGCCGGTTTTCTCAAAATAATAGTCACAGGCCGGAAGCACTTCCTTTAAGCTGTACTTGTTGGCAATCGGCATCAGCTCCCGCCGCTTTTCATCGTTTGTGGCATGGAGCGACAGCGCCAGTGTAATGGGAAGTCCCTCCTCTGCCAGGCGGCGGATCTGATCCGGCAGCCCGCAGGTGGAGATCGTAATATTCCTTGCACTCAGATCAAAGCCCTGTTCATCCGTCACCAGCCGCACGAAGCGGACAAAATTTTCATAATTGTCCAGCGGTTCCCCGGAGCCCATGATCACCACATTGGAGATCCGTTTTCCGGTGATCTCCTGCATCCGGTAAACCTGCTCCAGCATCTCCGCCGCTGTCAGTCCCCGCACCATGCCGTTCAGGGTTGAGGCACAGAACCGGCAGCCCATGCGGCAGCCTACCTGGGAGGAGATACAGACGCTGTTGCCGTGATGATACTCCATCCAGACGCTCTCGATCACATTTCCGTCCGCCAGGCGGAACAGAAATTTTTTTGTGCTGTCAATCTTTGATTCCAGGATCTCTACCGGCTCCAGCACCGTAAGCACATAGTCTTCGGAAAGGCGTTCCCGAAGCGCCCTGGAGAGATTCGTCATCTCCTCAAAGCTCTTCACCCGTTTTTCATGGAGCCAGGAATAGACCTGCTTTGCCCGAAAGGGCTTTTCTCCCATCGCTGCAAAGCGCTCAGACAGCTCTGCAAGGCTCATGGATCTGATATCCTGCTTTGTCACAGATTCCCGGTTTTCGGATTGTAACTCCTGTTTCATACCTGGTCGTCCCCCTCCCTTTTTCTTATGAAGCTGGAAATAAAGAACCCATCGGTCCCATGCTCACCCGGAAGAAGCTGAAGCTGATTGCCAACAGAATTTCCGTCCTGATCTGAGGGAGCATTCCCGGATTCCGGCTCCATCACAAAACCATTCCGATTTACAACTTCTGCTTTGAAAAACCGCTCCGGGATCCGTCCGGCAAGGGACTCCGGTTCAAAGGGATAATTCTTTGCAAACCATTCGGCATTTTCCCGGTTTTCCGACGGAAACAGCGTACAGGTGGAATATACCAGCCGTCCGCCTGGCTTTACATAGCGCCAGATGGTATCTAAAATTCTTCTCTGCAGCGCAGCCAGCTCCGTCTGTCCCTCCGGCGTAATATGGTACTTGATATCGCTTTTGCGTCCGATGATTCCCAGACCGGAGCAGGGAAGATCAGCAATCAGTATATCTGCCCATCCTTCCTTTTCCGGATCAAATATCAGGGCATCCTGGGTTTTCGCGGTGATATTTTCAAACCGGCTCCGCCGGATATTGTCCCGGATCAGATCGGTCTTTTCATCAGAAAGATCTCTCGCTTCCACCAGGCCGGTGCCCTTTAACAGGTCAGCTGCATGGAGACTTTTCCCGCCCGGCGCGGCACAGACATCCAGCACATGATCCCCGGCCTTCGGCGATGCCGCCAGTCCTGCCAGGACCGAGCTTACGTCCTGAACCTGAAAAAGACCTTCCGAAAAGGCCCTGATGTCCGAAAGGCTGTCATAACCGGACAGTCGATATACACCGGTGAGTCCCTCCACCGCTTCTGCATGAATCTTCTGGGAACGGAGGGAAGCTAGAATTGCTTCTTCCGAAGCACGGCTCAGGTTGAACCGTACCGTCAGAGGACGTCCGCTCATGCTTTCCCGAAGCATGGCTGCCGTCCGTGCTTCTCCATATTCTCCCCGCATTGCCTCCGTGATCCAGACCGGCATCGAGCATACCACTCTTGCCCACTCGGTAAAGTTTTCCGATTCTTCCGGCGCTCTCCAGTCCGGAAGTTCTCTGGAAACGGTTCTGAGAACACCGTTTACAAACCCCTGTAAGGACGAAAAGCCCCTTCTTTTCGCCAGCCGGACTGCTTCGTTTACCGCCGCCCGGTCGGGGACGCTGTCCATATATTTCATCTGATATACCGCCATGCGCAGCACGTTCCGGATCACCGGCTTCATCTTCTTCGTTTTTATTCTGGAATACGAATCAAGAATGGCATCCAGCTCATACCGGTGCTCCACACAGCCCTCCGTCAGCCTGGTGAGAAAGGCGCGGTCCCGCCGGTCCCAGTCTCCGTGCGCCTCCAGGGCATTCCGGAGAACCAGATGGCAGAACTCGCCTTTTTCAATCTTTAACAGGCAGTCCAGGCAGACCGCCCGCACATCAGTCACGGCGGCTCCTGTTGCCGAACAGGATGATCAGTCGCAGAAGCTGGAGCATGGACGAAAGGGCGCCTGCCACATAGGTCAAGGCTGCCGCCGAAAGGACTTTCCTCGTCTTTGCCGCTTCATCGGCATATAAGATTCCCTGATCCTGTAAAAGCACCAGAGCCCGATGGGACGCATTGAACTCCACAGGAAGGGTGATGAGCTGAAATAACACAGCCAGAGAGAAACAGAAGATCCCGGCGTTTACCAGAATGGAATAAGCACCGCTTCTGGCACCGAAGATCAGTCCGGCGATGATGAGCACCATGCTGATCTGAGATCCGAAATTCGCCACCGGAACAAAGGCACTTCTGAGCCGCAGGGGCGCGTAGCCCACCTGATCCTGAATGGCATGGCCGCACTCATGGGCCGCAACGCCGACAGATGCCACGGAAGAGGAATCGTAAACCGCTTCCGATAAGTTCAGGGTTTTGTTTCTGGGGTCGTAATGGTCGGTCAGATTTCCGGCAACGCGGCGGATCTGCACATCATAGATCCCCTGGCTGTCCAGCAGCCGTCTTGCCGCTTCGGCTCCGCTCATGCCTGTCCGGCTGTATTCTTTTGAATACCTGGAAAAGGTTGTCCGGACTCTCGCCGATGCGATCCCGCAGATCACAACGCCGATCAGGATCAAGATCCAGGTCGGGTCAATATAATAACCATAGTAATAAGGCATTGCTATCCTCTCCTTTACCCGAGTCGGTCGCCCTTCTTAAGCGGGCAGCCTCTCAAAAATGCTGCTGTCTCCATGCGCTTCTTGCCTTCCAGCTGAAGCTCCCGGATCAGCAGAAGCCCGTCTCCGGTCTGTACGGAAAAACTGTCCTTGGAAACGGAAACCACCGTTCCCGGCTCCGCCTTTGCTTCCGGTCCCTGTGGAAGCACCTGGGCCTTCCACAGCTTCACGGTCTTTGTTCCAAGGCTTGTGTAGGCGCTGGGCCAGGGCGACATGCCGCGGATCAGCCGCTCGATGGAGGCTGCATCCTTCGTCCAGTCGATCTTTCCGAGGGTCTTTGTGATCATGCCCGCATAACAGGTCTCACCCTCCTGGGGGATCCGCGTTAAGCTTCCGGCCTCCAGTCCCCTTAAGGTCTCCAGGATCAGATCACCGCCTGCCTCGGCCAGCTTGTCATGAAGGCTTCCGCCGGTCTCATCCGCTGCGATGGGTACCACGGTCTTTAAGAGCATGTCTCCGGTATCCAATCCTTCTTCCATATACATGGTAGTCACGCCGGTCTCCTTCTGTCCGTCCAGGATCACCTGCTGGATCGGAGCTGCGCCGCGGTACATGGGGAGCAGGGACGCATGGATATTGATGCAGCCGTACTTTGGAAGCTCCAGAACCTCTCTGGGAAGGATCTGTCCGAATGCGATCACCACGATCACCTCCGGATCAAGGGCTTTCAGTTTTGCCAGAAACTCCGGATCCTTCCGGATCTTTGCCGGCTGCCATACCGGAATATTGTGTGCCAGAGCCGCCTCCTTCACCGGCGTCATCTGAACTGCGCCTCCCCGTCCCTTTGGTTTATCCGGCTGGGTCACAACCGCTTCTACCGTATGTCCTCCACGGATCAGTGCCTCCAGTGCCGGCACAGAAAAATCCGGGGTTCCCATAAACACAAGTCTCATGGTCTTTCCTCCCTGTCAGTATACACATTTTTCCGGAAAAGTCTGTACTTTTCACAGTTTTTTAAGAAATTCTAATAAAGATTTCAGGTTAAGATTCCCGCTACATCCGGTCGCCCGCCGGATCTGCCGGTTTAAGCCTCTTCGTTATCCTCCAGCTCACCCTCGACCAGATCCACATACAGCTTTCCGTCCAGATGGTCACATTCATGGCAGATGGCTCTTGCCAGAAGCTCCGTTCCCTTTACCAGACGGGGCTTCATGTTCTCATCCATCGCCTTTACCGTCACTTCATTTGGTCTGGTAACGGTTCCGTGCTTTCCGGGCACGCTCAGACATCCCTCTGCGCCGGTCTGGCTTCCGCTGGTTTCGATGATCTCCGGATTAACCAGTACAATAGGACCCTCGCCGATATCAATGACCACGATCCGCTTTAAGATCCCCACCTGAGGAGCTGCCAGGCCGACGCCCTCCGCTTCATACATGGTCTCCAGCATATCATTGATCAGTTCCCGTGTACGGGGCGTCATCTCCTTGACCTCTTTTGCTTTTTTTGTCAGGACATCGTCGCCGATCTCCCGAATGATTCTCAGTGCCATAACAATGCTTCCTTTCTCTTCTCTTATATCTATCTGGTATCTCTCTATTCCATATCCATCTGGAACAGGAGCTGTCTGTCCCACACGGCTGTTTCGATCGTTCGTTTGATGTCCAGAAGCGATTCCTCCTCCTGGCATTTCAGCGTGATCTGGAACCGATAGCTGTCCTTGAGCTTTGAAACGGCCGCCGGAGCCGGACCGATGATCTCCAGCTCCTCTTCCGCATGCTCCGCCAGCTTTCCGATTGCTTCCACCGCGCTTCTGGCTGCCGCTTCGTCCTCTGCACTTACAAGGATCGAGAGCATGTGGCACAAAGGCGGATAATGAAGAAGCTGCCGGTAAAGGATCTCATGCCAGTAAAAGCCCTCATAATCCTGGCTGGCGGCCGCCTCGATGCTGTAATGATCGGGAGCATAGCTCTGGATCACCACCGTTCCGGGAAACCGGTCACGCCCGGCCCGGCCAGCCGCCTGGGTTAACAGCTCGAAGGTCCGCTCTCCCGACTCGTAGCCACCGGCATAAAGGGAAAGATCCGCCGCCAGGATACCCACCAGCGTCACTCTGGGAAAATCGTGTCCTTTCACGATCATCTGAGTTCCCACTAAAATATCGGCTTTTCCGTCGGCAAAGGCTGACAGGATCGCATCATGACTCCCCTTCCTTGAGGTAGTGTCCATGTCCATGCGCAGCACCCTCGCTTCGGGAAACCGCTCCGTTACCAGCTGCTCCACCTTCTGGGTTCCTGTCCCGAATCCGGCAATGTAGCGGGATCCGCAGGATGGACAGGCTTTGGGGATCGGCTCCGTATGTCCGCAGTAGTGACAATGAAGCTTTCCGTCCCGGTGAGCCTTCAGGCTCACATCGCAGTGCGGACATTTGATGGCCTCTCCGCAGGAGCGGCAGGATACAAACCCGGAATAGCCTCTCCGGTTTAAAAACAGCAGCACCTGTTCCTTTCTGGCCAAGGTCTCTTCGATCCGCTCGGTCAGCTTCCGGCTGAAAATACTCCGGTTCCCGGCCTTCAGTTCCTCTCTCAGATCCACCACCTCCACCGCAGGAAGGCTGCTGTTTTCCCTGGCTCTCGTCTTCATCTCAAACAGATGATAGATCCCGTTCTGAGCCTTATAATAGGTAGATGCCAGTGGTGTTGCCGACCCCAGCACCACCATACCGCCGGACAGCCGGCACCGTTCCACCGCCGTTTCCTCTGCCCGGTAGCGGGGCGCCGTCTCGCTTTTATAGGCCGGTTCATGCTCCTCATCGATGATGACCAGTCCAAGATCAGGAAATGGCGTAAACAGCGCTGATCTCGGCCCGATCATAATATCCAGCTTTCCGGCCCGTGCCCTGGCGATCTGATCACTCTTCTCTCCCGCAGACATACGGGAATGGATCACCGAAACCCGATCACCGAACTCCCGGTAAAACCGCATGACTGTCTGCCAGGTGAGAGCAATCTCCGGGATCAGCACGATGGCCTGCTTTCCCTCCTCCTGCACATGACGGATCAGCTCCATATAAACCTCGGTTTTTCCGCTCCCTGTAACACCGTAAAGAAGGCTGGGACGCCGGTCTCCCTCCCAGACACGGATCAGCCCGTCCACGGCCGCCTGCTGCTCATCTGTCAGCCGGATCTTTTTCTGCTCCTTTTTCATGCCGCGAATGGGATTCCGATCCTGCACCTCTGTTTCAATACGGCAGAGTCCCTGATCCAGAAACAGCTGAAAAGAAGCTTTCGTGACCCGCAGCTTCTGCAGCACCATCTCATAAGGCAGAACCCGGTCGCTCAACAAGGCCTCCAGAAACCGGACCCGTGCCTTCTGTTTTTTCTTTTTATAAAGCTCCAGTGCCTCTTCCACCGCTTCCGTATCCGCGGTCCGCACCAGATACCGCTTTTCCACCGGCTTCATCCGCTGTTTCATAGGCAGAACTGTTTTCAGGGCCTGGATCATGGTAGAGCCGTAATAGTCCTTTAACCATGCCGCCAGCCGTACAAGCTGGCCTTCGATCGGAAGATTCTCCTCCCAGACCGAATCAATCTCCTTGATTTTTTCCGGGTCAAACTCCGGCGTATCGGAAAAGCCGATCACATAGCCGTCCCGCAGGGTATTTCCCTTTCCGAACGGCACCCGCACACATGTCCCGGCCATCAGGCTTTCCCGCAGTGCCTCCGGGATCCGATATTGAAATGTCCGGTCCACCGCCTTGTGGACAATGTCGATGATGACGTCTGCGTATTCTGCCATCTGTTCTCCTTATGCTCCCCGCTGTTATGCAGCGTATTCCGCCGTTTCCGGCAGTATTTCCCCGCCCGGTTCCGATTTATGCCTCCCGCAGTGCAGTCACCAGTTCTCCCAGATGCATGCTGTTGGAGCCTTTGAATAATACCAGATCTCCGGCCTTAATCTCCGTTTTTAAATACTCCAGTGCCGTCTGGTTATCCTTAAAATACCGGACCTTGGTATGGCCGTCTCCCTGTTCGGAAAGACCTCTTCCGATTTCCCCGGCCCGTTCTCCGATGCAGACCAGTATCTCCGGTGCCTGATCTGCCAGGGCACTGCCCACCTCATAATGGAAGCGCAGGCTGTTTTCTCCCAGCTCCAGCATATCTGCCAGAACAGCGATTTTTCTTCCCGATGCTTCCATTTCATGAAGCACGCTAGCTGCGGCTTTCATGGAATCGGGGCTTGCATTGTAGGTATCATCAATGACCGTAAAATCCCGGATCTTTTCGATCTGCTGACGGTTTTTGAAGCCCCTGAAATGGGACAGGGCTTCTGCCGCTTCCGCCATGGGGATTTCCCAGACAGAGGCTGCCGCCAGAGCGGCCAGCGCATTCATCACCATATGCTTTCCCATGACGGGGAGCATGACACGAAGCCGCTCCTCTCCATGGACTGCCGTAAACTCCGTTCCGTCGGAGGTCACCTCCATCTCCTCTGCCCGAAACTCGTTCTGTTCACCAAAGCCGTAGAAGATCCGGTGGAATCCGCACTCCTCCACGGAGCCTAAAAAGGGATCGTCTCCGTTTAAGATCAGCGCACTGCCCGGCTTCATATGGGACGTGATCTGAAATTTTTCCTTAAATATATTTTCCTGGCTTCCCAGCTGCTCGATATGAGCCACGCCAATGTTGGTCATAACAGCCGCCTGCGGCCTTGCAATAGAAGAAAGGACCTCCATCTCCCCGAAATCGCTCATACCCATTTCCAGAACGGCAAGCTGATCCTCTCCCGTCATCTCCGTCATGGTAACGGGAAGTCCGATATCACTGTTGAAATTCTTCGAGGTACGGAACACCCGGAATCTCGCGCCCAGCGCCGCAGCCACCATCTCTCTTGTGGTGGTTTTTCCCACGCTTCCGGTGACACCTACCACGGGGATTCCCATACGCTCTCCGTAGTCTCTTCCCACAGCCTGAAGGGCTTTCAGGGTGTCGTCCACCTGGATCCAGGCAGCTCCGGGAAGCGGCTCCGTTTTCCGGCTGGAAAACACCGCCGCCGCGCCGTTCTCAATGGCCTGTGCCAGGTAATCATGGGCATCGGAGTGCTCTCCGATCAAGGGCACAAAGAGGTCGTTTCCTTTCATTTCTCTGGAATCAATGCTTACATGACGGATGAGCTGCTCCGGATCTCCGGATAGCAGCCGTCCGCCTGATGCCCGCACCAGATCCTTTACCGCTGTCTGTTCCATATTTTCCTCTTTTCCGGCGCTCCCGGCGCCTGTTTATTCTGTAAACCGGTCATCTGTATAAGTGCACCGCCCGTTCCAGCTCTTCCCGGTCGGAAAAGTGGAGCCGGACACCCTTTGTTTCCTGATAGGTTTCGTGACCCTTTCCGATCACGGCGATGATATCACCGCATTTTCCATGGCGCACCGCATAGCCGATGGCTTCCCTCCGGTCTGCAATGACCTCATAACGGCCTGCTGTCCCGGAAAATCCCGCTTCCACCTCCGATAAGATCTCGGAAAGCGGTTCCTCTCTGGAATTATCCGAGGTTAAGATCGACAGATCCGCCCAGGTTCCTGCCGCCCGCCCCATGCCGAAGCGCCGCAGCTTTGAACGGTTTCCTCCACAGCCGAACACACAGATGAGCCGACGCGGTTCATATCTTCGCAGCGTTGAAAGCAGGCTCTCCATGCTGGCTTCGTTATGGGCATAATCCACGATGAGCCACAGATGGCTTATGCCCGGAACCAGCTCCATACGCCCCGGTACATGAACATTTCTCAGAGCTCCCGCCGCCGTCATCGGATTTATGCCAAGAGCTCCCGCCGCCGCAATAGCCGCCAGACTGTTTTGGATGTTATAGATCCCCGGAAGCGGCAGAAAGACGCTTCCAAGCTCTTTTCCTTTTTTTAACAGACGATATTCGCATCCCAGCATATCCGCCGTCTTATAATGCTCCGGCTTCACCGCCCGGTATTCGCCGGACTCCATCCCGTATTCCACCACCGGCCCAGCCACATGGGTACGGATCTCTCCGGCATAAGGATCCTCCCGGTTGATGATCCCGATGCCACACTGGGAAAACAGCCGGCTCTTCTGATGAAGATAATCCCTGAAATCCTCATGCTCCCCCGGCCCGATGTGGTCCGGCGACAGATTTGTGAAGATCCCGCAGGTAAAAAACAGTCCTGCTGTCCGCTCTGTCCGAACCGCCTGGGACGAGACCTCCATAACTACGTGCGTACAGCCAAGCTCCCGCATGCAGGCAAGAAGCCGCTGTAATTCATGGGCCTCCGGTGTCGTGTGTGACAGTTCCCACTTATGCTCCTTAAAAAAGGCTCCGTTGGTGCCGATCATGCCTGCCGCATGACCTGCCTTCTTTAAAATTTCCCACAGCATAAAGGCTGTAGTGGTCTTTCCCTTTGTGCCGGTCACAGCCACCGACACCATGCTGCGGAGCGGATAACCGTAAAATGCCGCCGCCAGCAGCGAAAACACCTTTCTGGTATTTTCAAACACCAGAAGCGGCGCAGTGATCTGCCCGCTCCGATGCTTCTCGATAAGCGTTTCCGTAACCGGACTGTTTGTTTCGAGAGCCAGGGCCGCCGCTCCGCGTGTGAGCGCCTCCCCGGCAAATTCATGACCATCCCGGTGAAACCCGTTCAGACACACAAACAGATCGCCCGGCTTTACCTCCCTGGAATCACAGGTGATCCCCGTCAGTTCGGTCCCGGGATCTCCCAGGAGCCGCACATATCCCACATGGGAAAGCAGACTGCTGATCTTCATTCCCCGCTCCGCAAATGATTCTCCCTGTATTCTATGCAGGAACCTGAAAAGGGGGAAGACGTCTCTCTGCCTTTCCTTCATTTGATGCGCCATTTTTCGGAATCGATCCGATGAAACAGCCTTTATCGTCCGAGATATGCCTCAAATTCCTCCGGTGTCATCTGGATCTTTCTGGGCTTTGTGCCCTCCTCCGGGCCGACCACACCTGCCGCTGCAAGCTGATCCATGATCCGGGCTGCCCGATTAAAGCCAACCTTAAAGGCCCGCTGGATCATGCCGATGGATGCCTTTTCCTTTTTGATCAGAAACCTGCCTGCATCTGCGAAATATTCGTCCTGCTCTTCACCGGTGCCTCCCTCGCCTGAAGACGGAGAAGAAATCCTCGTCTCCATCTCCTGGCTGTACTGGGTATCGGTGTTGTCAGTTAAAAATTTCACCACAGCCGAAACCTCTTCATCGGAAACAAACGCCCCCTGGACACGCTCCGGCTTGGGGTAGCCTGACGGATAAAAAAGCATATCACCACGGCCGAGGAGCTTTTCGGCTCCGTTGATGTCGATAATGGTCCGGGAATCCACGCCCGATGACACGGCAAAGGCGATCCGGGACGGCACATTGGCCTTGATCAGTCCCGTGATGACATTGACTGAGGGACGCTGAGTCGCCAGCACCAGATGAAGCCCGGCAGCTCTCGCCATCTGAGCCAGACGGCAGATGGCACTTTCCACATCACCCGGTGCCACCATCATCAGATCGGCCAGCTCGTCCACGATGATGACGATCTGGGGAAGGGGAACAAAATTCTCTCCGTCCTCCTCCCTCCGCCTTTCATTATAGCCCTTCAGATCACGGACGTTGTACTCCGCAAATTTTTTATACCGGTCGGTCATCTCCGCCACGGCCCAGTTCAGTGCTCCGGCCGCCTTCTTCGGATCCGTCACAACCGGGATCATCAGATGTGGAATTCCATTATAAACACTTAACTCAACCACCTTGGGATCGACCATGAGAAGCTTCACCTCCGACGGATCTGCCTTATAAAGAATGCTCATGATCAGGGTATTGATGCAGACCGATTTTCCGGAGCCGGTTGCTCCGGCGATCAGCAGATGGGGCATTTTCGCCAGGTCGGTCACCACGGCCTTGCCGCTGATGTCGCGTCCTACGGCAAAGGCCAGCTTGGACGGATGCTTCACAAAGGCATCGGATTCCAGCACATCGCGAAGGGACACCACCAGCTTTTCTTTATTGGGCACCTCAATGCCCACTGCCGATTTTCCGGAGATCGGCGCTTCGATCCGGATATCCGCCGCTGCAAGGCTCAGCTTGATATCATCCTGCAGGCCCACGATCTTGCTTACCTTCACGCCCTGCTCCGGTGTCAGCTCATATCGGGTCACAGACGGACCGCAGCTGATGTCATGGACCTTGACACCCACGCCGAAGTTCCTGAGGGTCTGTTCCAGCTTAAGGGCAGTCTCCTTCAGTTCCTCGTCTCCGCTGCGCCGTCCGCCGCCGTCCCGCTTCAATAACCGCAGCGGCGGCTTCACATACGGTCTTGCCGGCTTTTCCGGCTTCGGCGGTGTTACCGGCTCCGCCGTTCCGTTTCCGCTTCGGGCGGCCGCAATCCCGGCTCCTGCACGGCTTCCGCCCGTTCCGTGTTCCACACTCCGGCTTCCGCCCGTTCCGGGTTCCACACTCCGGCTTCCGTCCCTGTGCTGTCCGGGTTCTGCGCTTCGTTCTTCTGCCTCTCTGCGCTCTTTCGCCGCCTGCTGCCGCTTTGCAGTCAGCGGATCCAGCTCGGTAGGATCATTTTCCACCTCGATGATCTTTCCGGTGGCTGTCATCACCCGGCGGGTATCTCCCGAATTCTCATTCTTGGATTCCAACTCCGTTATAGAATCCGTCTGTGTTTTCACAGGTTTCTCTGTTTTCCAGGTATAGTCCGTCTCGGGAGGATTATTCTCCGGGATCCGCCAGTTCTTCGGCGCTTCCTCGGTTTTCTCCACCTGCTCCTGAACCGCACTCTGGATTCCGCGGATCCAGTCCGGCTCCGCTTCCGGCTCATTTTGGAACTCCTTCTCATGGGAAACCGGAATGTCCGCTTCAACCGGCGCCTCTGCATTAGATCCCGTCGTCTCCCAGGGAAGGTCTTCCTCCTCGGCATAGATCGTTTCCGAGGGATCCTCCTCCCGCCATACCTGCTCGGTCCGCTCATCTTCTCTTCGGATCCGGTACATGGGAACCGGTTCCTGATCCAGCTCCTCTAATTCCGATAAGGTACGGCCAACCTTCGCCGCCATTAACGGCTCCTGCTTTCCGTCATGCCGTCCGCCGTCTGCCGCAGATGCGATTTCTGTTCCGAATATGCCTGTTCCGGCCGCTTTCGTTTCCTCTTTCGTTTTCTCTTCCGCTTCTTCTGTTTCGTTTTTTTCCGCCGCCCCGGTCATACCATGGATCCTGCCGGTAAATACCGGCGGTTCCTCGTTTGCCGCCTGAATTCCGCGTTCTGCTACTCCGCTCTCTTCCTGAGCTTCCTCCGGAAGCTCAACATCCAGCGACACGCCCCGTACCTTCCGGTCTGCCCGCATGGCCCGGCGCTCCTCCGCCCGCGCCGCATGAAGCTCCTGCCGTCTCGCCAGATCCTCCTTTGCTGTGGTATAAACCTTCCGGCTTCC
>CAKRJM010000004.1 GCA_934351765.1 uncultured Lachnospiraceae bacterium
GATCAAAGGTGTCCACCGCCTTGATCAGGCCAATGGTACCGATCGAGATCAGATCCTCCATATCTCGTTCCGACTGGCTGTATTTCTTCACCACATGGGCCACCAGCCGCATATTCCGCTCCACCAGAACAGCCCTGGCCTCTTTCTGTCCCGCTCTTAGCATTTCCACATAGCGCCGTTCTTCTGCAAGGGTCAGGGGTTTCAAGAAAGTCTCCATAAAAAAGCTGCTCCGACAGGTCTTTCTATTACTTTATGCCGAAGCAGCTTTTCCTGTGCTTTTACAATTTTTTCTCCGATAAAAGAAATGCGATCTCCGATAAAAGAAATGCGGATTCCTCTTGTAAAATCGCCCCAGTCTGCTAAACTAGAAATAATAAGCACGAAAGAAAAGGAGTATCATTTTGAATATTGCTATTGTTGATGATGACCCCATAATGTCCACGCAGCTTCACACAAACCTGTCTGACCTTTTGGGCGATGATGCGAATATAATCTGCTTTCCCAGCGGCGAGGCGTTCCTCGCTTCTTATAGACCGGGACTTTTTGACCTGATCATTCTTGATATTTTTATGAAGGAAATTACGGGCATGGATGCCGCAAGAAAGATCCGTGAATCCGATCAGACTGTGCGGATCGTGTTTTCCACCTCCAGCAACGATTTTGCCAGCGAAAGCTATGAGGTGAACGCCTGTTACTATCTGAAGAAGCCCTACGGAACGGATCAGCTGCGGTCCATGTTAGACCGGCTGAACCTGGAGGAAATGGAACGGATGCGGACTATCAGGCTCCCCGACGGAAGCCGCGTGGTCCTGCGGCAGATCATCTATGCCGATTTTGCCTCCCGTCGGGTCACCCTTCACTGCAAGGATGGTGAGAACCGGCTTCTGGCCTCTCCGTTTTCCGAGGTGGAAGCACTGCTCTGTGCCTATCCCTGCTTTATCAGTCCCTTTAAGGGCATTATCGTAAATTTTCATGAGGTTGAATCCCTGACCCCCGACATGATCCGCCTGTCAGACGGCAGTCCTATTCCCATCAGCCGCCGAAAATCCAAGGAGGTACTGGAGGCATACTTTAACTTCCGGTTTGACACCATGCGGCGGCAGAACCGCTAGACCCCATTCCATATATCAGGATTTCCGCACGTACAATTCCCCATGACACGCCCGTTTTGAGCCTGTCATGGGGAATTTTTCATCAATCCGATCCGTATTTATTCATACACCGTTGTCGTGATCGCTCCGTTCTCGCAGGTAAAGAATACTGGGGCGGAGCTGGCGGTATTGTCCATGGCGTCCCACATATCAAAGAACATGGCAAACTCTCCGTCCGGCAGCTCCGATTCATAAAACGCCGTATCCGATGTCACCGTAAAGGACTCTGCCTCATACGCCTCGAACTCATCCTCACCGGAATAGGAGGTCAGATACCAGATCGTTGAAACCGTATCTCCCGTCTCTAAAAAACGCAGCTCCTTATCGGCCATACCGCTGTCGTCGATTCCCTGGCGGGCGCCGAGAATATTCCATTTTTCTTCCGTAAAATCATAGGCGACCTGAAGATTGTATTCCTCTCCGTTTAACAGGATCGGAACGGAATAGATATTATAATCGTCTCCCTCGAAGCTCAGCTCCATATAAACCAGATGCCCGTCCAGACTTCCCCATACACCGCGGAAGTTATCATAAAACACGCCGTTTTCCCAGTCTGCCGTCATGTCGTTGTCTGTTCCCAGGAACATCATCCGATCATTTTCTTCATCTACATAGTATAAAGAAATTCCGATCCCGGCCAGGATCCGGTCTGCATCCGGCCCCAGAGTCATAAACGAAGAGCCTTCCTCATTGATATCAAGAGGCGCTCCCTCCCATCCTGCCGTCAGGAGATTCTCCACCTTTGGAAGCTCGGTGACACTCCTCTCTGCCAGATAATCCATGCCCCCTGCACTGAGTTCTCCGGTAAGCTGATACTCATAAAAATATTTGAAGGCTGTTCCTGCACCCAGCCATGCGTAGCTGTTATAGTCGTCCAGATCTCCGTTGTAGGAATAGTAGCAGGACAGGCCGGTAGCCTCTGTACGGTACTGGCCGTTTACCCGGTACAGCACACAGCTTTCCAATGCATCCAACACTGCCGCGGCACTTTCCATGGTATCGGCATTCTGCCGCGCCAGATGCCCCAGATCCACCATGTTGGTGTAGCCCTGCTCTCTGGTATTTCCCCCATAATTCTCACTTTTTGCCGCTGTACGGCCGAACCGGGAGAAAAACGCCGGATCCTCGCACGCTGATAACAGTGCTTCCTCACCAAAGGCTTCATATGCATCCAGGAGTTCGCCGATCTTTGACAGATCCGTAAGGGAAAGTGTTACGTCGTCCTGGGTCTCCACGGCTTCACAGCCCTTGTAATACGCATCGCAGATCACCTTTCCGAGCTCTTCTCCGTCCATGGAGGGATCCTCCGCCAGAGCACCAACCCATTCTGAGTACAGCCAGCCGTTGGCAGGCTCTGTTTCCTCCGATGCTACCAGATAATGTGCCAGATCCGAGAACGTATAGGCTACATCCACGGTTGCCATGAGGCAGGTATCAAAGCCGACCAGCTCAATGGGCGGCTCACCGAAGGACGGATCCCAAACTCTGGTAAACGCCTCATACATTTCATCAACGGTCAGAGAATCCAGGCCGTAGATCTCATCAAAAGCCGCTCCCGAAACAGAACCGCCTCCGTGGTTCCAGAACAGCACTGCCGTTTTGTCCGCCGGATAGGATTCTCTGGCAAAGGACAGGAAATCGGCCAGCGTATCGGCCTCGCCCATGCTGGCAGAGGGAAGTTCTTCCACCAGAGATAATCCGCTGCTGTCATAGACCCAGCGCTGCAGCTTTTCCGCATCGACGATCTCATTCTGCCACTGAGACGCACCGCCGGTCTCGATGACCACCTGCACGTTCTCCGGAAGTTCCACCTCCATCAGCTCCTGCAGATCGGTGGTGGCGAATCCTCCGCCGGATTCCAGGTCGCTTCCGCAAAGATACCAGTACACGGCCCAGCTTTCATCCCCGACGGGGGTTGTTTCTTTTGTCTCTGCTGCTTCCGTTTCCTTCACCGATGGAGCCGTTTTTCCTGAATCATCCGCCCCTCCGCAGCCTGTAAAAAGCGAAACTGCCAGGACACCGGCCAGAAGACCGGAAGCGATCCGCCGCAGGCTTCTCTTCGATTTCTGATGCTTCTCATACGTTTGCTTTCTCATTCTGTGTTACCCCCTTGGATCATCATTTCATCTCCGGCAGTGACAGCCTTCGAAGCTCATTCTCTGGCAGCTGCCGGAACATGGAAAGGAGCGTCTTTCCTTCTTCGGAAACGGACGCTCCTTTTTTGTTTTCATTTCAGGTTTTATTTATTCTTCCGCTCTTGCCGCAATCTCCTTTGCCTGAACATCAGAGGGTGCCTGCTCATAGCGGGCGAATTCATAGGAGAAATTACCAATACCGCCGGTCATGGAACGCAGATCCGTAGAATATCCGATCAGGCAGGACATGGGAATGTCTGCTTCGATGATCTGGTTACCCTTATGATCAGGATTCATGCCAAGGACACGGCCTCTTCTCTTGTTGAGGTCGCCCATGATATCACCGGTAAACCGATCAGGAACAACTACCTTTAAGGATGCGATAGGCTCTAAGAGCACCGGCTTTGCATCCGGCTCCGCAAAGGCTTTCTTTACGGCAAGGATCGTTGCCATCTTGAATGCCATTTCCGAAGAGTCTACCGGATGATAGGAACCGTAAACCAGAGTTGCCTTCAGGCCTACAACGGGATAGCCCGCAAGCGGCCCCTTGAGCACGGATTCCTGGATTCCCTTTTCCACTGCGGGGAAGTAGTTCTTCGGAACCACGCCGCCAACGATCTTTTCCTCGAATACATAAGGCTTATCCAGATCTCCGGAGGGCTCAAATTCCATCACAACATCACCGTACTGGCCATGGCCGCCGGACTGCTTCTTATGCTTGCCCTGAACCTTTACCTTGCCTCGGATGGTCTCGCGGAATGCGATTCTGGGCTTCTCCAGAACAATCTCTACCTTATAGCGGTTTAACAGCTTACTTACAACCACCTCCAGCTGCTGATCGCCGATACCGTAAAGGAGGGTCTGGCGGTTTTCTTTGTCATTAACGCTCTTCAGAGTCAGATCCTCTTCCATGAGTTTACTGAGAGAGCTTGCGATCTTATCTTCATCACCCTTGTTCTTTGCCTTGTATGCCATATAGGTATAGGGCTTGGAAATTTCAGGACGGTCATAGGCGATTGGCACCTTCTTGGTGGAAAGAGTGTCACCGGTTCCCGTTACGGTCAGCTTCGGGATCGCACCGATATCTCCGCTTCGCAGTGCAGAAACCTCGATGGCTTCCTTTCCGCGCATCACATACAGCTTGGCGATCTTTTCCTCCACCTCTTTTGAGGTATTATATAACACGCTGTCGGCACGGAGCACACCGGAGCATACCTTTACATAGGAATATTTTCCGATAAAGGGATCCACAAGCGTCTTCCATACCTTGACGCTTAACGGATTTGCATCCTGATAATTGGCCTCGAAGGGTTCCTCTGTTTCCAGATTCGTTCCCATAACCTCCAGCTTTTCGGGAGAAGCAAAATATTTTTCAATCGCCTGCAGGAGCATGGTCGTGCCCTGGCCGTTGACGCCGGCGCCCATCAGAACGGGAACGATCGTTCCGTCCATAACGTGCTGGCGCAGTGCGATGGAGATTTCATCATAAGTAAATTCATCACCGGCAAAATACCGGTCCATATATTCTTCACTGGTCTCTGCCACAGCCTCCATAAGGGCTTCACGGCACATCTCCAGGTTTTTCATGGAATAATCGGGAATCGGGCATTCCTCGTAATCACTGAGGCTCAAAAATTTTCTGCCCTTCATCTTTACAACGTTTACAAAACCCACAAACCGCTCGTTTTCACGGATGGGAAGATGGAACGGCGCGATCCGCTTTCCGTATAAGCCCTGAAGATCCTCGATCACCTGACGGTAGCTTGCATTGTCATCATCCATATTGGTGACAAACATGATCCGGGGCAGATTGTACTTTTCACAGAAGTCCCATGCCTTCTGAGTTCCGACCTCCACACCTGCTTTTCCGTTTACCACGATCACAGCGGCGTCTGCCACACTTAATGCTTCCTCTGCTTCGCCGACAAAATCAAAATAACCGGGGGTATCTAAGAAATTGATCTTTACGCCCTCCCACATGATCGGTACGACCGTTGTGGAAACAGAAAACAGACGGCGGATCTCTTCTTTATCAAAATCGCTGATGGTATTTCCATCGGTGATCTTTCCCTGACGGGAGGTAATTCCGGTCACATGTGCCATAGCTTCAACTAAAGTTGTCTTTCCGGCTCCTCCATGTCCCAGTAAAACCACGTTACGAATTCTTTCTGACTCAAACACATTCATAGATACTTCCTCCCTTTTCGCTATTAGTCTTCCCAGCCGCCGTCAGAATCAGACAATCCTTCTCTTTCTTTTTCCGATTTCTTCGTCTTTTTACCCGCAGCAGCAAGATGTCGGTGTTCCATGACTTAGGTATATTGTACTAAAAAATTCCAATAATAGCAACAAAAATATCAAAATTGTATAATATTCTTTATTCTTTTTCGCGTTAAAGCGAAGAAGTGTTGACAAGTGGCTCATTCTGTCCTAAAATAACAATGGATTTTTTCTATCTGAATAAAGATTTCACAAAAAAACAGGACTTTATCGAACACAAAAGGGGAATCGATATGAAAGACATGACCTTTGGTTTTATCGGGCTCGGACTCATCGGCGGCTCCATCGCAAAAGGCTTGAAGCGCGCCAATCCGAACCACTATATTATGGCTTATGCACGCCACCGGGAGACCCTGGATGCGGCCCTTGCGGACGGCGCCATCAACGAAGCACTGGACGGGATCGGAGAACGGCTTTCCGCCTGTGATTATATTTTCTTATGCACCCCGGTTTCCTTTAATGAAGAATATCTGACGGCGATCCGCCCCTATCTGCGCAAGGATGCAATCCTCACCGATGTGGGAAGTGTCAAGACCAATATCCATGAAGCCGTGGAGCGTCTTGGCATGGAAGCCAACTTCATCGGTGGACATCCCATGGCCGGCTCCGAAAAAAGCGGCTATCAGTATTCCACAGACCATCTGGTGGAAAATGCCTATTATGTGATCACACCGACAAAGGCTTCTCCTGCCAGAAAGGTCGATGAGCTTCGGGAGATTGCCCTCTCCCTCTCGGCCCTGCCGCTGATCCTGGATTATCATCAGCATGATTACATCGTGGCCGGGATCAGCCATCTGCCCCATCTGATCGCCTCCAGCCTGGTAAACCTGGTCCGGGACAAGGACACGCCGGAGCAGACCATGAGGCTGGTGGCCGCCGGAGGTTTTAAGGATATTACAAGAATCGCCTCCTCCTCACCGGTCATGTGGCAGCAGATCTGTCTGACCAACAAAGAAAATATCGCTTCGATCCTGGGCGATTACATTGCCCTGCTAAGGCAGGTAAAGACCGATGTGGAAACCAGCGACGGTGCCGCGATCTATAACCTGTTCGACACCTCCAGGGAATACCGGAATTCCCTTCCCAGCCGTTCATCCGGCCCCATCAAAAAAGAATATGCCTTCTATTGTGACATCGTGGACGAATCCGGCGCCATTGCCACCATCGCCACGATCCTTGCCGCTCATCAGATCAGTATTAAGAACATCGGCATCATCCACAACCGGGAATTTGAGGAAGGTGTATTAAAGATTGAATTTTACGATGAAGCGGCAGTCAATGCGGCGGTGGAGCTTCTGACCCAGTGCCGTTATACCATTTACCGGAAATAAAAATCAGCGCACAGACTGCTTTCGCAGTCAAGAAAAGGAATTGACTATGACCATCAAACCGTTACGCGGGGAAATTACCGTCCCCGGAGATAAATCCATCTCTCACAGAAGTATTATGTTCGGTGCCCTGGCAAAAGGCACTACCAGAGTCCGCGGCTTCCTGCGCGGCGCAGACTGCCTTTCCACCATCGACTGCTTCCGCGCCCTGGGAATCCGCGTGGATTCCGACCGGGAGGAAATCCTGGTTCACGGAAAAGGCCTCCATGGCCTTACCGTCCCCTCCCGCCGCCTCGACTGCGGAAACAGCGGAACCACCACCAGGCTGATCTCCGGAATTCTTTCCGCTCAGCCCTTTACCACGGAGCTTACCGGCGACGCCTCGATCCGGAAGCGTCCCATGGGCCGGATCATAAAACCGCTCTCTCTCATGGGTGCAGACATCGAAAGCCTGGCCGGAAACGGCTGTGCGCCTCTGCGGATCTGCGGCGGCCCGCTCCATGGAATTCATTATGAATCTCCCGTTGCTTCGGCGCAGGTGAAATCCTCAATCCTGCTGGCAGGTCTTTATGCCGACAAAACCACCAGCGTCACCGAGCCTTACGTTTCCAGAAACCATACCGAGCTCATGTTAAAGGGCTTCGGCGCAGCAGTTTCCACCGAAGGAACCACTGCTTCCATTGAACCGCCTGAAGAGCTGTTTGCCCAAGATATTCTCGTTCCCGGCGATATCTCCTCCGCCGCTTACTTTCTCACGGCGGCAGCCCTGATCCCCGGCTCCGAGCTTCTCATTAAAAACGTTGGGATTAATCCCACCAGAGACGGAATCCTACGTGTCTATCGGGAAATGGGGGCCGATATCACCCTGGTAAATGAAGTGCTTCATTCCGGTGAACGCAGTGCCGATCTTCTCGTCAGATCTGCTCCGCTCCACGGGATCACCATCGGCGGCTCCGTGATCCCGACTCTGATCGATGAGCTCCCTGTCATCGCCGTGGCTGCCTGCTTCGCCGAGGGAACCACCATCATCCGGGATGCAGCTGAGCTAAAGGTCAAGGAATCCAACCGGATCGCCGTCATGGTGGAAAACCTCTCCGCCATGGGTGCCGACATCGAAGAAACTGACGACGGCATGATCATCCGCGGCGGAAAACCGCTCCATGCCGCAAAGATCGACAGCCGCCTCGACCACCGCATTGCCATGAGCTTCACCATCGCCGGGCTGATCTGCGGTGACATGCCCGACATCAAGGGGAAGGACTGCGTGGATATCTCCTACCCCAGCTTCTATGAGGATCTGGAGCGTATGTAAAAACGGTCTGTTCTATGCACCCCACCCCTGCTTCCCGGCGGCAGCTCTGATATGTGCCGGCCGGGAAGCAGGGGTGGGGCCGAGTAATCCCTTCTTTATACTTCCGCCTTCAGTTCTTTCAGCTTCTCCAGTCTCCCAAGCGCCTCATCCAGCACATCTTTTCCCCGGGCAAAGTGGAACCGGACCAGGTTATTGACCGGTTCGCGGAAGAAGCTGGAGCCCGGAACGGCAGCGACGCCGATATGCTCCGCCATCCACTCACAGAACTGCAGATCGCTCCAGCCTTTAAACTGCGGCAGCTCCAGAAATTCACTGATATCCACCAGAACAAAATATGTTCCCTGGGGAATGTTATGCTTTAATCCGATCCGGTCCAGACCGGCAAGAAAATAGGCACGCTTCTCCGTATAGGTTTCCAGAAGCTTCTGATAATATTCTTCCCCAAAGCGCAGGCCGGTCACCGCCGCTTCCTGAAGAGGCGCCGCCGCTCCAACGGTCAGGAAATCATGGACTTTTTTTGCTGCCTCAATGACCGGTGCAGGCCCGATAAGCCAGCCCAGCCGCCAGCCGGTGATGGAATATGTCTTAGACAGGGAATTACAGGTGATCGTATGCTCATACATGCCCGGAAGCGATGCCATGGCGGTATGATGATACGGTGCATAGACCATATGCTCATACACCTCGTCGGTCACCACAAAGGCATCATACTGAACGGCCAGTTTCCCAATGGCGAGAAGCTCCTCCTCGGTGTATACCTTTCCGCATGGAGTGGAAGGATTGCAGACGATGATCGCCCTGGCTCCGTCCCTGAAGCCCTGCTCCACCAGCGACAGATCAAAGTCATATTCTGGCGGAACCAGCGGGATATAAATGGGCTCTGCCCCGGAAAGGATCGCATCTGCCCCGTAATTTTCATAAAAGGGCGAGAACACCATGACCTTGTCGCCCGGATTGCAGATCGTCATCATGGCACACATCATGGCCTCCGTTCCGCCGCAGGTCACGACGATCTCCGTCTCCGGGTCGATGGTGCGTCCAATGGTCTTTCCCTGCTTTTCAGCCAGAGCATCACGGAAATTCTTGGCTCCGAAGGTGATGGAATACTGATGCGGTCCGACATCGGCCGCCTTCGCCAGCGCATCCCGCATTTCCTTCGGCGGATCAAAATCCGGAAATCCCTGGGATAAATTGATGGCTCCGTATCGGTTGCTGATTCTGGTCATTCGGCGGATCACCGAATCGGTAAAGGTTGATACCCGGTCACTTAATGCTGGCATAGCTTCTTCCTCTCTTTATCTTTACTTGCATACTCTTATCTTTTATCTATTCCCCCTGCAAAAACCGCAGACAGATGTTTCCTTTACATTCTTCTTCCATATCCCCTGCTTCGTTCGGCGCGCTTCGCGGCCGCTTTGAGACGAAGCCGTTTCAGCTTCTCCTGGAGCCACTCCTGAAGCATGGTCAGATACCGGAACACCGGTTCTGTGGCAATGGAAAAGACTGCCAGAAGCATGATACACTTTCCGGACATCCTTGTCAATGCAAACAGCTCCGGCATAATAAAGCTTGCCGCCAGGAATCCGATCACACAGCCGATCCAGATGGCGATCCGCAGATAATTAAAGGGACGGCAGATCCGGAACAGGAGCATGAAGCCCACGACCGCTAAAAGCGCTGTGGCTGCTGTGGCAATGTCCTCCGCTTCCACTTCAAATACCCGTCCAAATAATACCAGCGCACCAACGGCAATCACATCGGTCAGTCCGCCCGGCAGCGCTTTCAATAACACGTTGGACAGGAAATGTCCCCTGATCCGCTCCCTGTTTGGCTGAAGAGCCAGGAAAAACGCCGGAATTCCGATGGTAAACATACTGATCAGAGAGATCTGCGCCGGTTCCAGCGGATAATTGATCATCAGCACCGCGGAGAACAGTGCCAGTAATAACGAAAAAATATTCTTGACCAGAAACAGGCTGGCCGAACGCTGGATATTATTGACCACCCGGCGTCCCTCCAGTACCACCGACGGCATACAGGAAAAGTCTGAATCCAGCAGCACCACCTGGGATGCCTGTGCCGCAGCTTCACTCCCTGACGCCATGGCAACGCTGCAGTCCGCATCCTTTAAGGCCAGCACATCGTTGACGCCGTCTCCGGTCATGGCCACCGTCCGTCCCTGGCTCTTTAATACCTGAACAAACTTCCGCTTCTGCTCCGGCGTCACCCGTCCGAATACCGTATATTCCTTCATGGCCTTTGCCATGTCCTCTTCGGTTTTCAGCGTCGCCGCATCCACATACCGCTCCGCTCCCGCCACGCAGGCCTTCTTCGCCGCCTCGGAAACCGTCAGCGGATTATCTCCGGAAATAACCTTAACCTCCACGCCCTGCTCGGCAAAGTAAGCAAAGGTATCCGGGGCTTCCTTTCGGATGGGATTGGACAGCAGTACATAGGCCAGCGGTTCTGCCTTCTCTGTCAGCGGCTTTCCGTCCGGCTCCCCGTCATAGGAGGCAAAGACCAGGACACGATAGCCTCTCGCCGTATGCTCCTCGATTTCCTCCCGATGGGCCGGAAAATCCTCTCTGAGCACAAACTCCGGTGCCCCCAGGACATAGGAACAGACTCCCGTTCCCCGTTTCATTCTCTGATCCGGCTCCGCTTCTATCTGCGCATCCGCCGGCCGCACAGCTGCACGCTCCCGCAGGATCACACCGCTGTATTTCACCGTGGACGAAAAGGGAATTACCTTCTGAACCGCAGCCCCGGTGCCTTCCCGGAAATATTCCTTCAGCGCCGCCATGGTAATATTATCCTTACTCATGGCGAGGGCAAAATCACCCAGCTTTCCGGAAACCTCCTCCTTCGTTCCCGCAACCGGGATCACATCGGAAACCGACATGGTATTCTCTGTAATAGTTCCCGTCTTGTCCACGCAGAGCACATCCACCCGCGCCAGGGTCTCGATACTCTTCATGTCATGGAGCAGAACGCCGCTCTTTGCCAGCCGCATGGTACTTACCGCCAGTGCTACGCTGGTCAGCAGGTACAGTCCCTCCGGGATCATGCCGATGACCGCCGCCACCATGGACGTCACACTATCCGCAAAGGACGCATGATTGAACCAGAAGCTCTGAACAAATAAAATCAGCGCTATGGGGATCAGCGCAATGCCGACCACCAAAAGCAGCTTGTCCAGGGAGCGGATCATCTCCGACTGCTCCTCGGTTTTCATGGCCTTGGCTTCCAGGGTCAGTCTGGAAATATAGGAATCCTCTCCCACCGCCGTAAGCCTTGCATGACAGGCACCGGACACGATAAAACTGCCGGAGATCAGACGGTCCCCCGTTCTTTTTGTGATCTCATCGGATTCCCCGGTCAAAAGAGACTCATTGACCTGAACCTCCCCTGCCACGACCACGGCATCCGCCGGAATCTGTCCGCCGCCGTGAAAGATCACGATATCGTCCCGCACGAGCTGCTCCGAGGCAACGCTCCAGCGCTTTCCGTCCCGCACCGCTGTCACCTTCGGCGCATTCATCATAGTCATCTTTTCCAGAACATTCCGTGCCCGGATCTCCTGAAAGATTCCGATCCCTGTATTGACAAGGATCACCGGAAGAAACGTCAGGTTCCGAAAGGATCCCACAATGATCAGCAGCACCGACAAAATCAGAAAGATCAGATTAAAGTATGTAAGCACATTTTCCCGCACGATCTGTCCCACGGTTTTCGAGGCCGAATCCACCGGCTCGTTGCCGAGGCCGTTCTCCATCCGTACCATGACCTCGTCCCGGGAAAGCCCCGTCCGCCAGTCCGTCTGTTTTACCGGTATTTCCATCCATTCCTCATTCATTTCCTTCATAAGCAAAAGACCTCCGTATCTTTTCTATTATACGATGGTCTTCTGCATTCTTCTATAAGTATTTTGTGAAGATTATCTTAAACTTTTAATGGAATACCGATGTTAAATCTGATAATCATACTGTCCGTCGTCCCAGATTCCGTAGAAATCCCCGAAGGACAGATCAAAAATCTTTTCTTTTTTATGACTCAGATCCACCTGGTTCTTAATGAGATACTGGTAGATCCCGGTGTAATCGATGTCACCCTGGAACAGAATACTATCCAGCCTTCCGTTTTGCAGAATCGCTTTCCGGTAATTGCTCCGGTCCTCGCGCACCAGAACCTCGTCGCCTTCCCCGGCAACACCGCGGCCCAGGGAAAGAGTCGTCAGACCGTAAAAGTTCATGGTATTTTTCATGGCATAGGTATCCAGGTACTGGATCGGCTGTCCGCACATGTTATAAGCGGCAGTTTCTCCCTGCTTCATGGCATTGGGCCAGATTCCGGATCGTCCGGTCACATCTCCGGCGGCATAGACATCTGCCGCAGTCGTCTGCATATAGACGCCGGTCTCAATGAATCGGCTGGCCTTGATCTTTCCGTCTCCGGCGAGACTGATGGCCGGACGGACACCTGCTGCCACGATGACCAGATCGCAGGGAAGCTCGGTTCCGTCATCGAGGACCACGCTTCGGATCATCTGAGTTTCGTCCATCCTTGTTTCCGATGCTTTTCTTCCCAGGATAAACCGGCAGCCGGCCTGTTCAAACAGCCTCTTGTAGGCCGCCCCCGCCGTCTCATCCAGCTGGATCGGCAGGATCCGGTCTGCCATTTCCACCACAGTTACCTGTTTTCCCCGCTCCAGAAGCGCATATGCCGCATCCATGCCGACCAGACCGGAACCGACGATAAGCACGCGCTCTCCCTGCTCTGCCATCCGGTCAATGGCAAGGGCATCCGACAAATGGCGAAGACCGAAGACATTTTTTGCTGTAGGGAAATCCCCCACCGGCGGGATAAAGCTGTTGGCTCCTGTGGCAATTAAAAGCTTGTCATAGGACACGGTCTCAAAATCCGCCAGCTGGACATTTTTTGCCGCCGTCCAGATATTTTCCACCGTTGTTCCTTTGATCCAGGTAATCCGGTTCTTCTCAAAAAAATCCTCCGGCACAAAATTGATCCCGGCCGCATCCCGCTCATGGCTCAGTACCTTGTGGAGCATGCACCGGGAATGAACTGCCTCGTCCTGGGAGATCATGACGATCTCTGCCTCCGGCTGAAGCTTCCGAATGGTCTTTGCCGCCGTAATTCCGGCTGCACCGACTCCAATGATCACATGCTTCATCGTCATACCTCCTCCACATAGATGGCCTGCTTGGGACAGGCCTTGACACAGCTGGGTTCTCCGCCGCTTCCGATGCAGAAATCACACTTGATGACCTTCGTTCTGGTCGCTGTATCCGGCTTCAGGGTTCCGTAGGGACAGTTCATGACACACATAAAGCAGGAACCGCAGCGCTTCTCCTCATACAAAACAAGCCCGGTCTCCGGATCCTTCGTCAGCGCCCCGCTCATGCAGGACATGACACACTCCGGCATATCACAGTGGCGGCAGAAGATGGGCTTGTAGCTCCCATCCTCCATCCGCACGATATGGTTCCGTGATTCATTTCGGATATCTGTCAGATCCAGGTCATAAATGGTTCCGGTATCGTTCCGGTGTGCCTGCATACAGGCCACTTCACAGTTCCGGCAGCCGTCGCATTTCTCTGCGTCGATCATAATCCGTTTCATGACGCACCTCCTAAATATTTAAACCAGCACGCTTCTCCATGATGATCTGCTCCAGGATATCTGCCGTTTCCTTTGCATCCGAATTGATGATCACCTGTCCGCCGGTCAGCTCCTTCATGTCCTCAGTCAGTACCTTCACCGCCACGGGGCTTCCTGTAATGAACGGCGGCAGTCCAAGATGAAGCGGAAGTCCGAGTGCCAGTCCGAAGGCTCCGTCTGCCAGCGCCTGCTCCTCCAGCCACTGTGCTGCAGAAAGCACCAGAGGCAGCTTCGGAAGATCCACACCGACTGCTTCTGCCAGCTCCGTTGCCACGATCTCCAGACGGCCGATGGCAAGGCAGGGACCGAAGTTCAGTACCGGCGGAATTCCCAGCTTTTCACAGACAGCCCGCAGCTTCGGTCCGGCGTATTTTGCAGCTTCCGGCGTCATCAGACCGCAGTTTTCAATTCCTCCTGAGGAGCATCCGGCTGTCAGCACCAGGATATCCCTGGCGATCAGCTCCTTCGTCAGATCCACCGTCAGTACATCATGACCGCCTGCCGTCAGGTTTGAACAGCCGACCACACCGGCGATTCCTTTGATATCGCCCGATACCAGAAGGTCAATAAGCGGTTTCCAGTTTCCGCCCAGGAAATCCTTTAAGGAGCCTTCACTTACACCGGTCAGGGTCCTGTCGTTTCCATGCTCAGGGAAGAGGTTCAGTTCTACCTGACCGCGGCGCTCCCTGTAGGCTTCCACGATCTTATCAATGATCTCCTCGCTCTGTGCCGCACGGTTCTCAAAATCAAATTTCATCAGCTCTGCATTGGCCTTCTTTGCCACATCATCCAGGCAGATCTGTTTGATCTTCAGCGCATCGCAGATGGGCTCGATTCCGGGCAGCGTGCAGTTAAACTCAGACAGTACCGCATCAATGGCTCCTGTCTCCAGAACTGCTTCACTGGTATAATTGTTTCCCGCATGACCGTCAAAGATCTCGGTGTAATGGCTTCCGCGAAGCTGAAGATCCTGGCCCACACAGGTGCAGCCCACCAGCTTGAAGCCCTTTGCTCCGGCCGCCTGTGCCTTTGCGACAGCCTCCGGACTCTTTAACCGCTCCTGGAGATCCACAAAGATCGTATGCTGATGGCCGGTGATCATGATATTGATATAATCAGGGTCGATAACACGAAGTCCCACCGGGGCCAGCCGAAGCTCCGGCTCACCAAGAAGCACATCGTTTAACAGATTGGTTAAGGTCAGACCATAAACACCGGTGGAAATTCCAAGGCGCAGACAGTCCACCAGCATGTCCACCGGATCGGAATTCAGGTTCGTAGAACACTTCACCACACCCTTGAACACTTCGGATTTCGCTCCGCCCGGCATGATCCCAAGCTCCTTCCACCGCTTGATCCGGGGTGCATAAGCCACCTTTTCGGTCAGCTCCATGGGCACATATTCCGGCTTGTAGAGATCCGCCAGAACTGCATCTGCCGCCATGGCTGCACGCTTATGATCGTCCTTCTCTTCGATTCCGAACATCCTGCAGAGACGATCCAGAGATTTTAAACCCTTTAACTCTCCGCCGCTTTCCGCCGTCTTCTTTAAATTCAGGGCTGTATTTTCCACCACATGGATATAACAGCCGGAGCCGGACGCAACCGCACGGAGGAAATTTCTTGTCACGATCGTATCTGCATTGGCGCCGCAGATCCCGCGGGGAGATTTCGGCGTGATCCGGCAGGGGCCGTTGGAGCAGAGCCGGCAGCAGACGCCCTGAAGCCCGAAGGCACATTTTGTTTTCTGAGTATCCACCCGATGATGAGATGTCTCCAGAGGCAGGCTCTTAATATAGCCCTCCAGAGGCTTGTCTGCGCTTTTGCAGGTATTGCAGCCATAACACTGATTCATTTCATTTCCTCCTGTATCTTCCTTGATTGGTTTCCAGACTGAACATATCCGACGCCGGTTCATACACCGTTCTCTTCCGTCAGGATATCTTTCAGCGTTTTTCTCCTTAATTCCTTCACCAGGACCGCCTGGATCCGGCAAAGCTCTTTATGTACCATGCAGGGGGTATCCGCCGGATTCCTGCTGCATACATAACCTTCCTTCATGCAGTCATTTAAAAACAGGTCCTTATCCACTGCCCGGCAGATTTCATACAGGTTAAGCTCTCCCGGATCCTTCGCCGCAGCATAACCGCCTCCGGCCCCCCGGCAGCTCGTTAAGATCCCCGCCTGCTCCAGCTTCCTTGTCAGCTTATAGGCAATGGCGGTTTTCAGATCCTCTGCCCGACAGATCTGAGCCACGCTTTTCATCTCTCCGTCTGCCAGCGCCCGCAGAATCCGGACAGCATAATCACATTCCCTTGTCATCAGCATGACGCTTTCCTCCTGTTCTCGACTTGACAACAGTTTAACATACTATACCATTTTAGTCAAGATTAAATGAGTATCTTTTTTCATTATCCTGGGGAACGACGGTTTCTCAACGCCGTGCTTCACTTTCCACCGTTCACTCCGAAAAACATGCCTTTCGCGAAAATTCCATTTTTTTGTCTTATTATCTGATATTATAATTAACTGTTTGAAACGCACCCTGTGCGAATCAATCCGCAATCATTATATCTTTATGGAGGAATTTGTATGAAAAAGAAACTCTCGATTCTGTTATCTGTCCTGATGGTGCTTTCCCTGCTCTGCCTCGCAGGCTGCGGCGGAAACAAGAAAAAGCAGGAAGCGGTTGATGCCTTCAACTCTGTCAGCAAGGATTTCAACGAAGTGGCGAACATGATCAACGAAAACAAGGATCTCCTGGACGCGGAAGTGATCACTGCCTGCCAGGATATGTCCTCTGTTCTCAATGAATATTCCGATCTGTTAAACGGCAAAGACGAAATTTCCGATGAGAAGTATGACGAAATGATCGAATGGTTCGGAAGTGTCAAGGACTGGGTAGCCGCAGTCAAGGATGATGTATCAAACACCATCGGCCAGTAGCCGGTGGGTCAGGATATCACTTTTCATGGGGGAAACGTGAGAAAGCGATAGAGATCAAACGTGCCGCAGAGTCATCGGCTTTGATGACCCTGCGGCACGTTTCTTTTTCTCTCAGCAGAGAATCCTGCAGGCAGGATTCTTATTTATTTAAGCTGTCAACTGCTTTTTTTAATTTTCCGAAGGCTTCTTCCAGGGTGGATCTCTGGCAGGCGATGTTAAACCGCTCAAAGCCCTCACCGTCCACGCCAAAGATAGCGCCGGAATCCAGCCACAGACCGGCTTTCTCGACGATCAGCTTTTCCAGCTCTGCTTCCGGAAGTCCCAGGGCACGGAAGTCCAGCCATAACAGGTAGGTTCCTTCCGGCTCGATCATCCTGATCTGAGGAAGCTGCTCTTTTAAGAAATCACGGACGAAATCACGGTTTCCAGCCAGGTATTCCTTTAACTGGGTAAGCCATTCCTCGCCGGTCTCGTATGCCGCCTGGCAGCCCACCAGCCCCAGGGCATTGACCTGGCTGTAGCCTGCTGCCTCGATTTCCTTTAAAAACTTCTCCCGAAGCCCGTCATCGGGAATCAGAATATTGGACACCTGCAGTCCCGCCAGATTGAACGTCTTGCTGGGAGCCGTGCAGATCACACAATGCTTTGCAAACTCCGGTGACAGGGATGCAAAGACATGATGCTTATGACCGGGATATGTAAAGTCATTATGGATCTCATCGCTGACCACGGTAACACCGTGCTTCATGCAGATCTCTCCGGCCTTTCGCAGCTCTTCCTCCGTCCAGACACGGCCCACCGGATTATGGGGGCTGCAAAGGAGGAACAGTTTCACGTTCTCCTTTATAATCTTATTCTCCAGATCTTCAAAATCCATTTCATAATGGCCGTCTCGCAGCTTTAAAGGACTGTTAATAAGACGGCGGTTGTTGGCACCGATCACCTCACTGAAGGGATAGTAAACCGGCTGCTGGATCAGCACGCCATCACCCTCGTTTGTATAAGCCTTTACCGCCATGGCAAGGGCAAATACCACACCGGGCGTTTTCACCAGCCACTGCGGCTCCAGCGTGAAATCAAAATGCTTCTGATACCAGCCGTTCAGTGCGTCAAAATAATCCTGCTTGCTGTCGCTGTATCCGAAAATCCCATGGGAAACCGCTTTCTGAAGGCGTTCGATGATTCCCGGAGCTGTCTGGAAATCCATATCAGCCACCCAGAGCGGCAGAATATCCGCCGGCTTCCCCCGCTCCACCGCAAAATCATATTTTAAGCAGCCGGTTCCATGACGGTCCACCGGCGTATCAAAATCAAACTTCATCGGTTTTTCCTCCTGTATCATATGCTGTAGCTTTAACCATTGATCGCCTGATCCAGATCCTTGATCAGATCCTCACAATTCTCAATCCCCACTGACAGACGCAGGAAGGTTTCTGTAATCCCCAGACGCTCTCTGGTTTCCACCGGCACATCACCGTGAGTCTGAAGCATGGGATATGTGATCAGGGATTCCACACCGCCGAGGCTCTCTGCAAAGATGATGAGCTTCACCCGCTCCAGGATTTTTCTTGCTGTCTCCTCCGTATCAGTCGTAAAGGAGATCATACCGCCGAAACCGGTGGTCTGACGCTTGCTTACCTCATAACTGGGATGATCGGGAAGTCCTACATAATAAACCTTTTTGATCTTCTTCTGGGCTTCCAGCCAGGGCGCGATCTTCATGGCATTTTCCTGATGGCGCTCCATACGGACAGACAGGGTCTTGATTCCGCGGAGAATCAGAAAGCTGTCGAAGGGAGACAGGCAGCCGCCTGTGGTCTTGTACAGGAAACGGACACGCTCGGCCAGCTCCGGTGTTTTCGTGCAGACAAAGCCTGCGATGGTATCATTATGTCCGCCAAGATATTTTGTTCCGCTGTGAAGCACAATGTCAGCGCCCTCTTTGATGGGCTTCTGGAAATAAGGGCTTAAAAACGTATTATCCACGATCAGAAGCAGATGATACTGATCCGCCAGCTCCCGCATTTTTGCCAGATCCGTCACCTGCATGGTAGGATTGCTGGGCGTCTCGATATAAAATGCTTTTGTATTTTTCCTGATGGCCTTCTCAACGGCATCTACATCTGCCGTATTGATATAGGAAAATTCCATGCCGCGGCGCTCGCCGACTTCTTTGAACACACGGACAGAACCGCCGTAAAGATCCTCAGTACAGATAACATGCGAACCGCTGTCAAACAGCTCCAGGCAAAGAGAGATTGCCGCCATGCCGGACGCACAGGCTACCGTATCCTCCGCGCCCTCCAGCGCAGACACGATGGTTTCCAGCTCCGTTCTGGTTGGGTTGCTCTGTCTTGTATAGTCATAACCGGTGGACTCTCCGATTCCACGATGAGCAAAGGTTGCCGTCTGGTAGATCGGCACACTGACAGACCCGTAGGAATGTTCCCCTACAATATCCGTTACACCATGACAACAAAGAGTATCATCCCAATAATTCATAATTCCTGTCCTCGATTCTTTTGTTTTTTGCAATAAGCCTGCATATTTTTGTTTTTGCAATAAGTCTTCATATAATTCATATCTGATCAGTAGGATTATATCACCTGTTTTCTTTCTCTGTCAACTGATGAACAGAGATTTGCTCTGCCTTTCGAACCGGCACAATCAAAGTTTCACGCCGGCCCGGCATATTGCTGCTCCGGGAGACCGCTCCCGCTTAACCCTCGCGGCCAGCGGCACATAACCCTCGCCGGTCGCTTCCGCTCCGGCTTGGGAAGTGCCGGGGCTCGGGACGTCCCCTACGCAGCCGACATGCACGCTTCCGGCTGGTTAAACCTGTTATTTTACCAATTACAATTTTACCCTAAGCAGTAAGCCTTACCTGTTCTTTACTGATTCTGAATATAAGCAAGGAACTCAGCCGCCGCTTTCGGAAGCTGGCGGTTTTTATTCCAGATCAGAATATAGGTGGCTTCCACCTCCGGATTGACGATCCGCCGCACCACGCTTCTCCTGCGGATTCCGATCCGCCCCACCGATGCGGGGAAAATGGCAATCCCAAGCCCCTGCTCTGTCAGCTCATAGGCATTGATCATGCTGGCGATCCGGCACCGTACCGTCGGATGCAGTCCGATGGTGGAAAACCAGCCCTCGATTTCCTGAAGCCTGGATTTGCGGGACGGAATGATCAGCTCGTAGGGCGCCAGGGCTCCCAGCTCTACCTCATCTCCGGTACTCTCTGCCAATGGGTGATCCGGCGGAAGCACTGCCACCCACGGCTCACGGTAGACTGGAAGCGCCTCGACACCCTCGGCATTATGGGGCTCTGTGATGATGGCAAGATCACATAAACCTTTCATGATCCGGTTTACCACATCGTCTGAATTACCATTCCAGAGATTGTATCCCACATGGGGATTTTTCTTATGAAATCCGGCCATCCACTGAGCAAACAGATGGGGACCATATCCCTCCACCGTAGCAAGATCGATCGTTCCGGTCAGTCCCTGCTCCCGCTCCCGCACATCGGCTGCCGCCCGGTCCACCAGCTCCAGCACCTGAACGGCATACTGGCGGAATACTTCGCCTTCCTCCGTCAGATGCAGTGCATGGGGCTTCCGAAGAAACAGCTTTACACCAAGCTCCTCCTCCAGGGCCTGGATCTGGCGGCTCAGAGGCGGCTGGGCAATGCAGAGCTTTTCTGCCGCTCTGGTAAAATTCAGTTCATCCGCCACCGTAAGAAAATAGCGGATATGACGTAGCTCCATAGGCTTCTCTCCTTTCCATTTCCGCTTCTGACTTTCTTCTGTTTTACAGAAGCTGAAACACATAACACTTTGTTTTTTATCCATTTTATGTTATTACCGGATGTTTTTCAATACCTTTAAGGTATTGTTCCTCATTCATTATATGTATTTCACATTTTCTCCCAGCTGCGCTATACTTAAGCCATCAAGAGAAAACAGAAACCAAAAACGGAACGGGCCCTGTTTCAGACAATCTTAACTGTTAAAAGGAGGAATTATCATGAAGAAGATGTTAGAAAAGTTAGACGTGTTCTTAGAAGAATATTATGCAAGTTTCTCCGTAGGTCTGGATAAATAACCGCCCGGACACGAAACAGACATATTCTCATCTCATGTTGTGATAATATTAGAATTGGATCGAAAAAGGACGCTGAAAGGCGTCCTTTTCCGATGTTCTCTTATTTCGTTCGTCTTATTTGATCACCGTTAATTCCTTCGGCAGCTTATGGAGCACGGTCGTTGTTCCGTCCAGCTCGATCATAACCTGATCCTCGATCCGGACACCAAACTCACCAGGAAGATAAATACCCGGTTCACAGGAGAATGCCATGCCGGGGCGGATCTCGGTTAACTCGCCCTCTCCGGCGGAGGGGCCTTCGTGGCAGTCAATGCCGATCCCGTGGCCAGTGCGGTGGATAAAGTAATCGCCGTAGCCTGCCTTTGTGATCACAGCACGGGCTGCGCGGTCCACATCCTGAAGCGCGTTTCCGGCCTTCGCTGCCTCCTCACCTGCCAGGTTTGCTTCCAGAACGATATTATAGACCTCCTTGAACTTGTCGGAGGGTTCGCCGAAATGATACGTTCTCGTCATGTCGGTGTTATAATTTTTATAGGTTCCTCCGAAGTCGATCAGGAGGCATTTTCCCATTTCAATAACCGTATCACCGGGGTTATGGTGAGGAACTGCCGCGTTTGCACCGACCGCAGCCATTCCGCCGCAATCCGGAATTCCAAGACAGGTCATCTCATAAACCAGCTGTGCCCGGAACTCGGACTCCGTCTTTCCGACCCAGTAGGTTCCCCGGTCCATGCACTTTTTCAGAGCAATGTCAGCACGCTTCGTTGCCTCCCGCATCAGCTCCAGCTCCGTGCTGTCCTTGTAGATCCGAAGCGGCTGAACCAGAGGACTTCCGTTTACCAGCCTTGCCTCGGGATAAAGATCCTTTAACTGAATGGTAAAAAGCGCCGGCATTGCTGAATCTACCGCAATCGTATCGGTTTTAATCCCGCGGGCCGAAAGCTCTTTCTTTAATAATGCAAAGGGATCATCCCCGTCCGGCCAGTAGGTGAACTCCTCCACTGGAGTTTCTGTCACCTGAAGCTCATAAAGAATATTTGCAATGATAAACGGCTCATGACCCGGTGCCAGCACCAGTGCCAGAAACCGCTCATCTCCGTGGATTGAATAGCCGCAGAGATATTTCATATCTGAGGACGGTGTCACAAGGAAACAGTCGATGCCCTCTTTTTTCAGGATCTCCTCCATTCTTGCGGCACGGGAAGAATATACCGATGCTTTCATAATCATTACCACCTTTCTTTTCAACCGGCCTGTCTGCTCTCTTCTGCGGAGCAGACAGGCCATCATTCACTGCTGTTTTCCAGTCAATTCCTGCTTTTCCTGTTTTTCGTCTGCTGAACCGCATTCATGGCAAGTGCCACAAAAATGATTCCGTAGGCCAGGAATACACGGAAGTATTCACCGATCTGGCTGTCCGCGAACAGTGCTGTTCCTACCTGAGGAGACACCGCGAACATGGCATGGAATAAAATAATTCCGAGGATTGCATTTTTATTGGAGGCTCTGGTAACCGATGCACCGCCTACCAGGAGTGCTGCAACCGCGAGAAGCGCGATCTGCTCATGAGCGGAATACGTATTCATGGTTCCGATATCCTGAAGACGGATGATCTGTCCCCAGGCCGCAAACACCGTAGAAAAGATCATGGCGATGATTCTGGTCTTATCCACATTGATGCCGGAAACCATGGCTACCTGCTGGTTTAAGCCTACTGCCCGGAAATCATGCCCCAGCTTCGTTTTAAAGATCCAGGTATTAAACAGGCATAACAGCAGAATGCACACCAGTGCCGAAACCGGAAACGTTACTGCCAGCATGACTCTGCCTGCTGATGCGCTGAACCAGGAAAGATAGATCAGCACCAGCGCCGCCAGAAGCACAAAACCGCTTTTTGCCCAGAAGGTCTTCTGAATGGCTTCGCCGTTCTTTTTGTTCCGAAGAAGCGCCCGGATCACAAAAGCGATCACGAAAACGATCATAACTCCTGCTGCCACCAGAACAAAATCTGCCAGGTTCATGTTCCAGACATTGGTCAGGGAATACTTAAAGGTTCCCTCAAAGCCCAGGGAACTCTTGATCCCGATTCCGGAATCATTCATCATGTCCTTGTTGGGGAAGGGGATCACCGTTCCGATGAGGAACAGATAAATAAACTGATAAATACCGTTTGCCAGATAACCAAGGATCATGGAGGTGATCATCTCATTTCCCTTGGTCTTATTAAGCACCTTGCCCACCAGAAAGCCGAACAGGATCGCCAGAGGCGTACTGATAAGTATGCTTACCAGGAAAGACGGAAAGCCTGTGATCCCAAAGCCAACCGTATGTATGATCGCCATCTGCCCTGCCATGGCTCCGATCACAATACTGAAGTTTAATCCGAGGCCTGCCGCCACCGGAATGATCAGTGCCAGTACCTGGAAGGTATTACGGCAGAACCGGGACGCGATCTCCTGTAAGAATACGGAAGGAGCCACACCGGACACCACATAAAACACCGCTGCCAGCACCACAAAAAACAGAATGACCTGATACTTTTTCAGTGCAGCCACGACTGTTGATTTCTTTTTCTGTTCCATGACTACACCTCCCGTCTGATTTTCGTCAGTGCATAGACGATGATTCCGTTACTTACAATGATCCGGACGATTTCTGCCAGATTGCTGTCCGGTGCAAGGGCATTCGCTACCGGTGTGGAGGTCGCCAGAATTCCGTTAAAGAGCAGGCTTCCGAGAATCACGTTTCCGATGGACGCCTTTCTTGTGGTCGCACCTCCGATAAGCACGGCCGCCACAGCCAGGAAGCTCATCTTGAGGGGCGCCGTATAAAGCTGCAAAAATCCGTAGCTCTGGGCATAGAATAAAATTCCGATGGCACTGAGCACCGTGGAAAGCACCGTTCCAAGGATCCGGTTCTTATTAACATTGATATCCAGCGACTGGGCAAACCGGGGATTCTCCCCCGCCACCTGCATCAGTCTTCCGGTCCGGCTGTTCAGGAATAAACGAAGCGCCACACAGAACGCCGCGCAGACCAGCATAAATCCAAGAGGCACCGTCACACCACCAATCTTCACCGCCAGGAAATTATTGAGCAGATGGCCAAACGTCGCGGAAAGCTCCACATTGACCCGGACGCCGCCGCCCATGGCAAGACGCAGGGTATCATTGGTGATGGGCAGGAAGATCCAGACAATGCACATGAGGGATACAAAGGCAAATCCCACATAGGTTGCGATCATCATCTCCGAGCCTTTGATGTAATTTAACAGTTTTCCGTAAATGGTTCCGATGATCACCGCAAATGCACTGCCGAGCACTGCTGCCATCAGGAGGCTGGAAACTCCCGTAAAACCGAATTCAATGGACAGCACGCCGCCGAGAAGGCCGCAGCAGATTCCCAGGGTCGAAGCAAAGTTTAATCCGCACCCGGAAAGAACACTGGGCACCATGGCAAGTACCAGCACGAAATTCATGCACCAGCGGGTCATGACATCGGAGATCGTCGCCTTAAACGACAGGTTCATCACAAAGGTGATCACCAGAAGCGCGATAAAAAACAGAGAAATGATCAGTCTTGCGGACCCGAACTGCTTCAGACCCTTTTTTATTTTTTCCGTCATCTTCCGGCCTCCTTTCCCTGTTTAGACTGATAGCCCATCATGCACAGACCGTAATCGGTATCTGAGGCATCCGGCTTTAAGATTCCTTCCACCTGGCCGTCAAACACCACCGCGATCCGGTCACAGACAGACCGAAGCTCCGCCAGCTCCGAAGAGGTAATGATGACCGTCACGCCCTTTTCCCGGTTTAACTTCACCAGATAGTCCAAAAGCAGCTTTTTTGCACCGATATCGATGCCTCTGGTAGGCTCCGATACCATTAAGATCTCCGGCTCCAGCGTCAAAGCTCTTGCCACACAGACCTTCTGCTGGTTGCCGCCGGAAAGCCGCCTGGTATACTGAGCCGGTCCGGTGCAGCGGATATCCAGTGTCCGGATCATCTCATTGGCATGAGCACGGATCCTCTTTTTATCGGACTGTCCGAACACGCCGAGCCGCTTCACGAACTTCTTATCTACCTTCATGGCCGCAACCGCAATATTATCCTCGATGGAGCTGTCCAGAAGCAGTCCCATACCACGACGGTCCTCCGAAACAAACGCACATTTTTTCTTCAATATGGTCTGAGGCGTCCGTTTTTCGATTTTCTCTCCGTTGATCACCAGCTCACCCTCTGACGGATAAATCCCCATGATCCCGTTGGCAATGGAGATCTTTCCCTGACCGGCCAGTCCGGCAAGCCCCAGGATTTCTCCTTTATAAACCGTCAGATCAATATCCTTTGTCTGCTCGCCGGGCATATCCACCTTAAAATGCTTTAACTCCAGTGCAGGAGGACACTCCGGATCCGGTTTGAATTCCCGGCGCATGGCCGATGCTTCCATTTTCCGTCCGATCATCATCTCGGCGATCCTGGTGGTATCGGTCTCCGATGACGGCATGGAATCCACCAGTTCACCGTCACGGAATATGGTAACCTGATCCGCCACCTCCATAACCTCGTCCAGACGATGGGTGATAAAGATGATGGCGATTCCCTCTGCCGCAAGCTTCTTCATGATCTTTAATAAAACTGCCGCTTCGCTCTCGGTCAGCACTGCGGTAGGCTCATCAAACACCAGAAGACGCACCTGATTTTTATCGATCTCTCTGGAGATCTCCACAAACTGTTTATATCCAACCGGCAGGTTCTCCACCAGGGTGTTTTCATCAATATCCATGCCGACCCGCTCCAGTGCGGTTCTGGCATCCCGTCCCATCTGGTCAAAATCAATGACAGAAAGATATTTTCCACCGATTTTTCCCATCAGGTTTTTTTTCAGCGGTTCACGGTTCAGCTTGATATTTTCCGCGATCGTAAAGCCGGGGATCATCATAAATTCCTGATGCACCATGCCGATCCCGACCTCCATGGCCTTCAGCGGAGAATCAATTTTTACCGGCTTTCCCTCCCAGAGGATCTCCCCCTCGAATCCTCCGCTGCTCTGGATCACCGGCATTCCGAACAGAATATTCATCAGTGTGGATTTTCCCGCACCGTTTTCTCCCAGAAGCGCATGGATCTCATGCGGCTTCACGGAGAGCTCCATATCCTTCAGTACCGTGTTTTCCCCGTACTTTTTCGTGATATGCTTCATTTCCAGTAAGTATGTACCCATAAGCGTTTCAGCTCCTTTATTGTTTTAAGCCTTACGTTTGACACCGGACTGTTTTCTCCGGATGTCTATAAAAATGCAGTACAGCCCGAAGACTGTACTGCACATTCATGCCTTATGCTTTACAGCATTGCCCACGGCCCGAGTACCAGAGCGAAATTGTCATACTTCTTTCCATTGACATCATAGGTTGTGAAGCTGGTTCCCTCTGAACCGCCGGTTGCGGTCTTGAATGCTTCCTCAAGGGCTGCCATATCAACCTTACCGTCGGTCTCTCCGGTCAGATACAGCTTTGCGTACTCAACTGCAGTATTCATTTCCATGACTACCGTAGGGATCTCACGGGTAGAGAACCGTCCGTTGTCGCCTGTTTCCTTTAACTTATCCTGAAGTGCACTGATCATCCACTCATAATCGCTGGTCTTATCCTCCGGAACAGAAAGTCCCAGTGCTTCCGGATAGCCGCAGAACGGGGAGGACTGGCTGGGATTCATATAAATTCCCTTGCCTGCCTTGTAAAGTGCCTGGATAACAGCCGGTGTGGACATGGTATTGGTATCAAAGAATGCGGTCTTCTCACCGTAGGTTTCCAGCTCCTTCGGAACATCCTCAACGATGAACTGCTGAGTTCCTGCGGTTCCTGCATCAGACTGAGGATCCGGAATGGTCACACGAACGAATTCCATGCCCAGCTCCTTGGCCTTCGCCTCACACTGATTTCCCTGATAAGCAACCTTCTCATAACCCTGATGTCTGGGGAAGGAGTAGTACACGATGGTTTCTGCGCCCATTTCCTTTGCACGCTCTGCCATCTGATTTCCTGCGGAATAGTTGTCATAGTCGATGCAGATATCGGCTGCTGCACAGGCTACATCCGGATCTTCATTCGGACCGCCGTTGATATAAAGGATATCAGGACGGGTCTCCTTTGCCTTTGCGATCGCCGCACTGGCTCCTGGAACACCCTGAACAAAGATCACAACCTTGATCTCAGGATCGGATACGAGGGACAGCATATTGGAGATGGTTGTCTCCTCCTCGCTCATGAAGTTATCGGGATACGTCTGGATCACGACCTCATCAGCCCCCAGCTTCTTCTGCCAGGACTCTGCGGTCCGGTACTCTTCCTCACTGATAGCTACAGTCCCGACCATCAGACCGATTTTTCCGCCGGCAGCCTCTTCCTTTACGCTCGTCTCGCCCTCTGCCTTTGTCTCTGCGGTCTTGGTCTCTGCCGCCTTGGTTGTCTCCTTTGTCGCCGCTCTGCCGCAGCCGGCAAGAGAGAGCGCCATGACGGAAGCCAGGGCTGCCGCCATCAGTTTCATTCCACCTTTTTTCATCGTCATTTCCTCCTGTCTCGTCAAATCCGTCAACTACATTTCAGTCATTTTCCTCGACTCATTCCTATATTTTACACGAAATATAAGAGATTAGCAAGTTGAATATTCGGAAAATTTCTTTTTATTTCTCTTTATATAAATACAGCTAAAATCTTTACACTGTCTTAACAGTTATTTAGATTTTTTGAGCAATTACTGCTTTATGCCTCTTATTTTGTCAAATCCTTAATCACCTCTCCGGCAATGATAAGCCCCGCCACCGACGGCACAAATGCCACACTGCCCGGAATATCCCGCCGCTCCGTGCATTTATGCTGTGCTCCCGGCGGACAGATGCAGTGCGTCCGGCAGCTGATGCTCATGTCCTCCAGAGGCCTTACGGGTTTTTCTGTGGAATATACCACCTTTAACTTCTTTACACCGCGTTTTTTCAGTTCCCGGCGCATGACCTTGGCAAGCGGACACATGGTCGTTTTATAAATGTCTGCCACATGGAAGCTGGTGGGGTCCAGATGGTTTCCTGCTCCCATGGAGCTGATGACCGGCACACCTGCCGCCCTGGCCCGCATGATGATCTCCAGCTTCGCCGTCACTGTATCCACCGCATCTACCACATAGGAATATTCTCCGAAGTCGAATTCATCGGCATTCTCCGGAAGGAAGAAGCATTGGCGAAGCTCCACCCGGGCCTCCGGATTGATCTCCAGGATCCGTTCCTTCATGACTTCGGTTTTATATTTTCCGACAGTTTTTCTCGTTGCAATGATCTGGCGGTTCAGATTGGTTAAACAGACCTTATCATCATCAATAAGAACAAACGATCCGACACCGCTTCGCACCAGTGCCTCCACCACATATCCCCCGACGCCGCCGATCCCAAACACTGCCACCCTGGCGTTTTTAAGCTTCTCCATATTTTCCGCTCCGAATAAGAGCTGGGTTCTTGAAAACTGATTCAGCACAAACCATTCCTGCCTTTCTTTTTTTAATCTTCTCCATTATACCCGCCATTTCGGCTGGCTGACAAGTCTTTCTGTGCAGAATCAGTCTTCCGAAGCTATTTCGGGATTCGGCTTTCATACAAGATAGGAAACCGGATCTCCTGCACGTTTCTGAAATAACGGTGTCGATAAGTAACGGTCTCCGGAATCGGGAAGCAGCACCACAATGGTTTTTCCCCGGTTTTCCGGCCGCTTTGCCAGGATCTCGGCTGCCTTTAAGGCTGCACCGGAGGAAATTCCCACCAGGATCCCCTCGGTCACCGCAAAGGTTTTTCCTTCCTTGAAGGCATCTTCATTCTCAATGGGAATCACTTCATCGTAAACCCCGGTATTTAATACCTCCGGTACAAACCCGGCTCCGATTCCCTGGATCTTATGGCTTCCTGCTTTTCCGGTCGAGAGCACCGGGCTGGACGCCGGCTCCACTGCCACGATCTTTATTTCCGGATTCTGCTCCTTTAAATATTCTCCGACGCCGGTAACCGTTCCGCCGGTTCCGACACCGGCAACGAAAATATCAACGTTGCCTCCGGTCTGTCTCCAGATTTCCGGTCCGGTCGTCTCCCGATGTGCTTTCGGATTGGCCGGATTCACAAACTGTCCCAGGATCACCGAGCCCTCGATTTCCCGGTTCAGCTCCTCCGCCTTTGCAATGGCGCCCTTCATTCCTTTCGCACCCTCTGTCAGCACCAGCTCTGCGCCATAAGCCTTTAATAAGGTCCGCCGCTCTACGCTCATGGTATCGGGAAGCGTGAAGATTGCTTTATAGCCCTTTGCCGCAGCCACCGCCGCAAGTCCGATTCCGGTATTTCCGCTGGTGGGTTCAATGA